>JALYWQ010000381.1 GCA_030852625.1 Actinomycetota bacterium | reverse complement strand
GGGCGGCCCGGGCCGCCTGCCAGGCAGACGACAGCGACGGGGTCGCCGCCAGCGCGACCCGCGCCACGGCGAGGGTGTCGGTGTCGTCGGCGAGGAGCTCGAAGTCGCGGGCCTCGAGGCGGGCGAGGGCCGCAGCGCGGTCGTCGGGCGACAGGTGCTTGTGCTCGAACAGCACGACGGTGGGTCGCCACCGGTCGAGGTCGACCAGGCGCAGGACCTCGTAGTCGTAGCCCTCGGTGTCGATGTGCACGAGATCGAGGTGCTCGACGCCGTGCTTCTGGCACAGCTCGTCGAAGGTGAGGCAGGGCACCTGGATGGTGCGCAATCGGTCGTCGATCTCGGGGATGAACTCGCGGTGGCTGAGCAGCACGTCGCGCCGGAACGAGCCGAGGGCGTCGTACCAATCCGGCAGGCCCGGCTCCCCGCCGGCCGACTCGGCCAGGTAGTAGAAGGGCTGGGAGCCACCGTGGGCGGCCACGGCCGAGTTCTCGAGCTGCACCCGGCGGCCGCCGCCGAAGTTCGTGGTCAACCGCTCGTACAGGTAGGGGACCGGTTCCACCATCACCCCCGTCCACCGGCGGGTGCGGATCTGCAGGGAGATGGGGTCGAACTTCACCCCGTCGTTGGAGCCGACCTGCACGAACGACGCCGTCGGGTGGGCGCGGCCGTAGGCGTCGATCACCCGCTCGATGGGACGGGCTGGCGGGGTCCGGACCGCCCGGTGCCGCCACCGCCGAAGGAGATCGCCGACCCGGGAATCCCGTCGGATCGCGCGGCGGGCGGCGATCGACACCGCCTCGACCGTCCGGCGGAGCGGTCGCCGCGTCCGGTTGGCGAGGGTCCCCATGGCGCAGAGGACACTAGGCGGTGGGCCCGATCGGGCCGATCGGGTGCCGACGGACATCAGGCATGATGTCGGGCATGGGTGACCGCACGACCGAGGGCATGCGTCGCTACTGGGACGAGCGGGCGGTGGAGAACGCCGCCTGGTACGTCGACACCACGCTCTCGTTCGACGACCCCGACATGGAGCAGTTCCTGGTCGACGGCGCCCGGATCGTGCGGGATGCCCTCGACGACGCGCCCGTCCTGCCCGAGCGCACCGAGGTGGCCCTGGAGATCGGCTCGGGCCTCGGCCGGGTGGTGAAGGGCCTCGCCGACCGCTTCGACCGGGTGATCGGGGTGGACATCTCCCCCGAGATGCTCGAGCGGGCCCGTCAGCTGGTCGACGAGCCCCGCATCGACTTCCGACTGGGGGACGGGCGGTCGCTGGCCGGGGTCGAGGATGCGAGCGTCGACCTGGTGCTCTCCTTCACCGTGCTGCAGCACATCCCCGATCCCAAGGTGGTGGAGAACTACCTGCGGGAGGCGGGCCGGGTGCTGCGGCCGGGCGGCGTCCTCGTCTTCCAGTGGAACAACACGCCGGGCCACCGGCGCTGGGTCGTCCGTCGATGGTGGCTCACGGCCCTCCAGCGCAGCGGCCTCCGGCCCGAGCGCTTCCGGCGCCACGCCCCGCAGTTCCTCGGCAGCCGGATCCCGTTGCCGCGCATCGAGCGAGCGCTCGAGACCGGTGGGTTGCGGTTGGCCGGCGTGCGCGACCCGGGCACCCTGCTGGCGTGGGCCTGGGCCACGCGCTGAGCCGAGCCCACCTCGTGATCCGTCCCCGCGCCCTGGCGCGCCGAGCAGCGGCCGTCGGGCGACCGCTGCTCCCGCTCGGGCTGCTGGTGGCCACCGTGGTCGCGCCGGGGTGGTGGCGGGTCGTCGCGGCGGCGGGCCTCGTCGTCCTCTGGGCCCTCGTGTACCTCCGCTACCGCGCCCGCGGCCTGGAGCAGACCCGCCGGGAGCGGGCCCTGCTCGCGGCCACCGACTGGGCCGCCTTCGACCGCTACTACAAGGCCGGCGACGCCACGATCCAGGAGGCGTTCGAGGTGTGGGGGGCCTACCACCAGCACCGCCACGAGATGCGGTACGACCTCGTGGGCGATGCCGTCCGGCGGTACCTCCCGTCCTCGGGTGGGCGGGTGCTCGACGTCGGGTGCGGAGGCGGCCTGGTGGCCGAGCGCATCAAGGACCGCGCCGCCGGCTACGTCGGCATCGACATCCCGACGCGCAGCCTCCTCGTGGCGGCGGCGGAGCGGAGCCCCGACGAGGCGCTGCACACGGCGTGGGCCAGCGCCTCCGGTGACGGGCTCCCGTTCGCGGCCGACTCGTTCGACGTGGTGGTGTTCAGCGAGGTGATCGAGCACCTGCTCCAGCCCGAGCTCACCGTGTGGGAGATCAGCCGGGTGCTCCGTCCCGGCGGGGTGCTCGTGATGACCACCAACAACGCCTCCGAGGTGCCGGAGCGGTCGCCGCTCACCCACCTGTTCGCCTGGCTCGAGAAGGCCCTGGGTGCGACCCGCCCCCGGCTCATCTCGCGCCGCCCGTGGGTGTGGCCCACCCCGATCGACCCCGAGTTCGCCACGCCAGGAGCGCCGCCGACGTACCTCGCCCACACCCACCACATCTTCGGCGAGACCGAGGCGCTGTTCGCCGCGGCCGGCCTGGCCACCGTCAGGTGGTCGACCTTCGAGTTCCCGCCGCCCCAGGCCGTCACCAGCGCCCGGCTGGAGCGATGGGGACGAGCGGGGCGGCGCATCGTCGATGTGATCGAGGCCACCGCCCGCCGCCTCCCCCTGGTGCGCCGCCTCGGCTGCCACCTGATGATCGTGTCGAGGAAGGTCGGGCCACCCGTGGCACCCACCCCGCCCGCGGGGGTGTGGCCGGGGCCGTTCTCGCAGGAGAGCCCGGTCGAAGCACCTCGCTAGGGTCGCGACGGTGCGGATCCTGACCGTGGGGAACATGTACCCGCCCCACAGCCTCGGGGGCTACGAGCTGGTGTGGCAGTCGTGGGTCGACAACGCGATCGCCCACGGTCACGAGGTGCGGGCCCTCACCACCGACTTCCGCCTCGACGGCGTCGACGCCGACGACCCGAGCTGGGTGCACCGGTCGCTCCGCTGGTTCTGGAACGAGCACGACTGGCCCGAACACGGCCTGCGGGAGTCGCTGGCCATCGAGCGCCACAACGCCGACGTGCTCACCTCCACCCTCGACGAGCTCCGACCCGATGCCGTCGTGTGGTTCGCCATGGCCGGCATGTCGGTGAGCATGATCGAACGGGTCCGGCGGGCCGGCGTCTCGTCCTTCGCCGTGCTCGACGACTACTGGCTCGAGTACGCCGCCTCGGTCGACGGTTGGCAGAAGCGGTTCACCGGCGGCTGGCGCCGGCCGCTCGGTCGCATCGCCGGGGCCCTCACCGGTGCCGTCGTCGGGGTGGACATGGCCGCCGAGGTCACCTGCGTCTTCACGACCAACTGGATGCGGGCCCACGCCGAGGAACGCGTCCCCAACCTCGACGACGCCGTCGTGATCCCGCACCCGCCGCCGGAGATCGAGCGCTTCGAGCTGGCGCCCGAACGCCCCTGGGGCTGGCACCTCGTCTACGTCGGCCGGCTGGTCGACGCCAAGGGGGTGGACCTCCTCGTCGAGGCCATGGCACTGCTCCCCCCGGAGGCCACGCTCACGATCGACGGGTCGGGCGACGATCGCTACGAAGCCGCGCTGCGGGCGCGGGTCAGCGAGCTCGGCCTCGACGGGCGCGTCACGATCGGGCGGGGCCCCCGGGAGGACCTCCCGTCGGTGTACGCCTCCGGCGACGTCACGGTGTTCCCCGTGCGGTGGGGCGAACCGTTCGGCCTGGTGCCCCTCGAGTCGATGGCGGTGGGCCGGCCGGTCGTCGCCAGCGGGCGCGGCGGATCCGGTGAGCTGCTCGACGACGGCGGGAACTGCCTCCTCTTCGATCCCGACGACGGACCGACCGCGCTCGCGGCCCGCATCACGGAGCTGGCCGGCGACGAGGCGCTGCGAGCTCGGCTGCGAACCCGCGGCCAGCACACCGTGCAGGCGATCATCGATGCGCACTTCGACGACGCCGTGCTGGCCCTGGTGGCCGACCGCGTGGCGGCCCGCGCCGAAGGCGCCCCCACGTCGTGACCGAAGCGCCGAGGGCCTGCCTGGTGTGCGGATCCACCGGTCCGTTCGAGCTCACCTACGCGATCGGCGACTACCGGCTCGTGCGCTGTCGTGCGTGCACGCTGCTGTTCCAGGACCCGCCGCCGAGCCCCGCAGCGCTGGCCAGCGCGTACTACGAGGACGCCGCCTTCGCCGACGCCCTGATGACCGACCTGCGCGAGATCACCCTCGCCAACGCCCGCCAGAAGGTCGAGCTCCTCCGCCGCAGCGGCACCCTGCCCGAGTCGGGCTCGACGGTCCTCGACGTCGGCGCGTCATCGGGCGCATGGCTGGAGACGGCGGCCGCGGAGCGGCTGGTGGGAACGGGCGTCGAGCTGGGCGCTTCCACCGCGGCCGCCGCCCGCGGCCGAGGGCTCGACGTTCGCACCGGCACCCTCGCCGACGCCCTTCCTGGGCTCGGCGACCAACGGTTCGACCTGATCACCTTCTGGGACGTCCTCGAACACCTCCCCGACCCCCGCCACGAGCTGGGCCTGGCCCGGTCGCTCCTCGCGCCGGGCGGAACCATCGCGATGACGTTCCCGAACGCCGACGGGCTCTACCCGAGGCTGACCCATCGGCTGTTCGCCCGCCGCACCGGCATCTGGGAGTACCCCGAGCTGCCGGTGCACCTCTACGACTTCAGCCCGACGACGGCGCGCCAGCTCCTCGAGTCGTCCGGGCTCGACGTGGTGGGGATGCGCACCTTCGCCACGCCCTACGGCTTCTACCGGAGCACCACGCTGTCACCCGATCGGCTCGGGCCGGGCTGGAGGTCTCGCCTCCTTCGAGTGTCGTTCGACGTGACCCACCGGGTGGCCTACCCGCTGGCGCGCCTGCTCGATCGCGGCAACTCGATGTTCGTCGCCGCTCGGATCCCCTAGCCGCGCACCCGGCGGTAGAGCGCCTCGTGCTCGGGACCGATGGCGGTGGCCCAGTCCCACCGACGGGCGTGCTCGTGGCAGCGGGACGCGGTGCCGGGGGTGCGGGCCAGCCCGATGGCCTGGCCGAGCGCCGTCGCCAGCGCAGCCGGGTCGCGCACCGGGACCAGCCGGCCGATCTCGTCGTCGGTCACGACCTCCGTCGGTCCTCCGTCGGCGCCGGCGACGACCGGCGTGCCGCAGGCCAACGACTCGAGGAGCACGAGGCCCAGTGCTTCGCCGGTGGACGGCAGCGCGGTGACCGTGGCCGATCGGTAGAGGTCGGGCATCGACGTGTCGGGGTCGACGAGGTCGACGGCGCGGCGCACCCGCTCGGCGCGCTCGCCGAGGGCATCGAAGGCCCAGCGCCCGTCGCCCGGACCGGCCACCTGCAGGCGGGCGTCGGGGTGCGCGTCGAGGAGGAGGTCCATGGCGGCGAGCAGCACGTCGAGCCCCTTGTTGCCCTCGTTCTGCGCCGACGCGAACAGGATCGTGGGCGGCCCCTCCCGCGGGGCGAGCTCGGGCTCGAAGGCGTCGAGGCGGATCCCGGCGAACAGGCCGGTGGCGGGGCGACCGCTGCACTCGGTGACCCGCGCCGCCGCCGCGTCGCTCACCGCAGTGGTGACGTCGGCCATCCGGCAGGCGAGCTGGAACCAGCGCAGCGCCCGCGGCTGGCTGGCCAGCCACACCCGGTCGGGGTAGCCGAGGTGGGTGAAGACCGTGCGATGGCCGGTGAGCTTGGAGGCGACTGTGGCGCTCTCGGTGAGGGCGTGCACGACGTCGAAGCGTCGCAGGAGGGGCCGGAGGGCCCGGCTCCCGATCGTCTCCGGCGGGCGGGCACCGATCCGGCGGGCGAGGGCCCCCGGCTCGTTGCGCACCCGCCGGTGGAGCACCGGACCGAGCTGCTGCGCGCTTGCCGTGGACGATCCGGTGATGACCTCGACCTCGTGACCGGCGGTGCCGAGGTACCACGCCAGGTCGTGGAGGTAGCGCTCGCCGCCCCGCCGGACCTCTGGCCACGCGTGGGCGTGGACCAGCGCGATCTTCATCCCGGCGGAGGATAGGCAGCCCCTGCCCACTGGTACAGTGCCGCCGTGGTGGAGGTCTCGGTGGTGGTCGCCACGTGGAACCGGGCCGACCGCCTGCCCCGCCTCCTGGCGGCGCTCGGGGACCAGGTCGACGCCCCGCCGTTCGAGCTCGTCGTCGTGGACGACGGCTCCACCGACGACACCCCTGCCGTGGTCGCGCACCTCGCAGCCAGCGCCACGTTCCCGGTCCGGTCGGTGCGGCTGGATCGCAACCGCGGCCCGGCCGCGGCCCGCAACGCCGG
>JALYWQ010000348.1 GCA_030852625.1 Actinomycetota bacterium | reverse complement strand
CCGAGGGCGCCGGCGGCGAGGCAGACGGCCGGCACCACGAGTGGATGCCGGCGCCGCCGTGGCGTGCGAGGGGTTCGCATGCGTTCCAGGCTGCCTCGTCTAGCAGGCGGGACGGGGCCACAGCGGCAGGGTCGGACCCAGGCCGGAAGGTACCCTGCTGCGATGCTCCCGACCGAGGTCGCCTCGCACCACGACGACGAGCTCGATCTCCGCGCCTACCTCAGCGTGATCGGGCGTCGCTGGAAGTTCATCGTCGCCACCGTGCTGCTCGCCGTCCTCGCGGCCCTCGCCTTCACCCTCCAGCAGGAGACGCTCTACAAGGCCGAGTCGGAGCTGCTCATCCGCCAGTCGGACAGCGCCACCATCACCGGCGACCAGCAGATCAACGCCAACGACGCCGCCCGCCAGCTCAACAACGAGGTGAAGCTGTTCGAGTCGGGCACGGTGCGCGACGCCGTCGAGGAGGTCTACGACGGGCCGCTCGATCCCGACACCGTCCAGGCGTCGGTCACCTCCGACTCCTCCGACGCGCTGACGGCCCACGTCACCGCCGCTGACCCCGACGAAGCGGCCAGCCTCGTCAACCTCTACGTCGACACCTTCATCGGCGTGCGACGCGCCCTGCGCACCGAAGAGCTCCTCGCCGTCGGCCAGGAGATCCGCACCAAGCTCGACGAGCTCGACGCCCGGATCGCCTCCACCGACGAGGAGAACCAAGCCGCGCTCACCCCGCTGCAGAGCCAGCGGTCCTTCTACGTCAGCCAGCTCGACGACCTCGAGCTGAGCGCCGACATCACCCAGCAGAGCGGCGTGCAGGTGCTCACCTTCGCCGAGGCCCCCGACGCCCCCGTGAGCCCGAAGCCCGTGCGCGACGTGTCGCTGGCCCTGGTGCTCGGCCTCGTGCTCGGCGTGGGCCTGGCCTTCCTCGTCGACTCGCTCGACGAGCGCATCCGCACCGTCGCCGACCTCGACCGCATCAGCGGCGGCCTGCCCACGATGGCGCTGATCCCGTTCAACGAGCGGGGCACCGGCCACGACTACGTTGCGGCGCGCGACGACCCGGGCAGCGCCCAGGCCGAGGCCTTCCGGTCGCTCCGCACCGCGGTGAAGTTCGCCAGCGTCGACCGGCCGCTGCGCGCCATCCAGATCACCTCGGCCAACCAGGGCGAGGGGAAGACCACCGTGGTTTCCAACCTGGCCATGGCCTTGGCCCATGGCGGCGAGCGCACCGCCGTCATCTGCTGCGACCTTCGCCGGCCCACGGTGCAGGAGCGCTTCGTCGTCAGCGTGAGCCCGGGCCTCACCGACGTGTTGGCCGGCGAGTTCGCGCTCGACAGCGCCGTCCGCCGCTACACGCCGAACCTGGTGATCCTCCCGGCCGGCACCGCGCCGCGGAACCCGTCGGAGCTGCTCTCGGCCAACCGCACCACGTCGGTGGTGAAGGCGCTCGTCGATCAGACCGACATCGTCGTGCTCGACGCCCCGCCGGTGCTGCCGGTCACCGACGCCCTCGTGGTCTCCCGGATGGCCGACGCCACCCTCGTGGTGGTCGACGCCCGGAGCACCACCCGCAAGGCGCTGCTCCGCACGCTCCAGCTGCTCGACCAGGTCAACGCCCCGGTGATCGGCCTGGTCCTCAACGGCGTGGCCGAGGCGGCCCAGTACTCGTACGGCTACGGCCGCAGCTACGACCGCCAGGAAGCAGCCGCCGCCGACGACCGCAAGGCGAAGAAGGCCCGGGACAAGGCCACCAGGCGCGGCGTCCGCGTCTGACCCCGGCCACGGGCAGGCGCATTCCCGCCAGAATGGGCTGCGGCCTCGCGACTCGGGCAAGACGCGAACGTGTCGAATCCGTCGCGAGTTCGAAAGGTCAAGGGCGCGAATGATGCGGCGGCGGGGTGCCCCGCGATCGTCGTAGGCGGCGGTGTCATCGGTGGTGGTCGCAGGAATCGGGGTGGAAGCGGCACGCCCGGCGTGCAATTGCCACACCGATTCCTGGAGCCAGACAATCGGTGT
>JALYWQ010000333.1 GCA_030852625.1 Actinomycetota bacterium | reverse complement strand
TCCCAGGCCCGGTACACGTCGGCGGTGGCGCAGTGCACCGGCGGGGTGAGGAGCGTGAAGGTGAGGTCGTCGAACGGGAGCGGCTCGAGCTGCTCGCCCACGCCCGTCACCCGGGCCCGGCCTCCGTGGAGGCAGAACGGCACGTCGGCCCCGAGGCCCACCGCCACCGTCAGGTCCTCGCAGCCGGCCCAGCGCAGCACGGCGGCGGCGTCGGCCGACCCCCCGCCCAGCCCGGCGCCCGATGGGATGCCCTTCTCGAGGTGCACCGCAGCCTGCCGGTCGACCGCGGCCAGGGCCCGCCGGACGAGGTTGCCGTCACCCGTCGGGATGTCGGAGCCGCCCCCCTCCACCGTGAGGCCGTCGCCGGGGCTGATGGTGAGGCGGTCGACGAGGTCGACGCTCACCATCTCGGCGTCGAGCAGGTGGTAGCCGTCGGGTCGGGAGCCGGTGATCCGCAGCGTTCGGGTCAGCTTGGCCGGGGCCTCCACCAGTTCGGGCACCGGCGGAGGGTACGCCGTCAGCGGGGGCCGATGGCGGCGTCGAGGTGCCGCCACTCGGCCAGGGTCAGCTCCTCGGCCCTGGCGTCGGGCCGGACGCCGGCCCGCTCGAAGGCCTCGGCATCGGCGACGCCGGCCAGCGAGCGTCGGAGCATCTTGCGGCGCTGGTTGAACGCCGTCTCCACCAGCGTGAAGACCGAGGCCCGTTCGGGTTCGTCGCCCACCGGGGAGGCGTGCCGGACGATCTCCACCAGCCCCGACTCCACCCGCGGCGCCGGGACGAACACCGACGGCGCCACCTTGCCGACCACCTTGGCGGTGGCCCACCACTGCAGCTTGACCGACGGGATCCCGTGGGCCCGATGGCCCGGGCCGGCGGCCAGGCGCTCTCCCACCTCGAGCTGCACCATCACGAGCATCCGGGCGATCTGCGGCACGCCGGCCAGGAGGTCGAGCACGAGCGGCGTGGCGATGTTGTACGGGAGGTTGGCCACGAGGACCCACTCCTCGTCGCCGAGCAGGCCGGCCCAGTCGAGGGTCATGGCGTCGGCGTGGACGACGACGGCTCCCTCGGGGGTGGCCACCGACTCGAGGATCGGCACGAGGTGGCGGTCGACCTCGATCGCGGTGACGCCGGCCCCGGTCTCCAGGAGGGCGAGGGTGAGCGATCCGAGCCCGGCCCCGATCTCCACCACCCGGTCGCCGGGACCGACCCGGGCCAGGCGGGCGATCCGCCGGACGGTGTTGCCGTCGGCCACGAAGTTCTGGCCCAGCGCCCGGCTCGGCTGGAGGCCGTGGACGGCGAGCAGCTCCCGGATCGTCGACGGGGAGTGGGTCAGGTGAGGTAGCCGAGCTGGCGGGCACAGGTGGGCCAGGCCGCCCAGCCCTGCCGTGCCTGCAACCGCTTGCCCATCTCGATCTGGGTGGCCTTCGACGCCTCGGACGGGAGGCCGGTGCCGCCCACGTTCTCCCAGGAGGCCTGGGAGAACTGGAGACCGCCGTAGTAGCCGTTGCCCGTGTCGGCCGACCAGTTGCCGCTGGACTCGCACTGGGCGAGGGCATCCCACGTCGACAGGAGGTCCGCGTCACCCAGCTTGGGTGCGGTCGTGGTGGTGGTGGTGGGCTTGGGCGCCGTCGTCGTGGTCGTGGGCGCTTCGGTGGTCGTGGGGGCCGCTGTGGTGGCGGGGGCCGGAGCCACCGTGGTGGCGGGCGCCTCCGTGGTGGTGGGCGCCACCGTCGTGGTGGTGGTGAGGTCGACCACGATGCTGGCCCGGACGGCCTGGATCACCTCGGGCGACTGCACGACCTCCTCGATGACCTCGGCCCGGGGGGTGTCGTTGGGCTCGGCGGTGGCACCGAGGTTGTCGATGACGAGCAGCGGCAGCGCGATGGCGGTGACGGCGGCGGCGAAGGCCACCCGGCTGCGGTGCGGCCGAACGGGCTCGGGCACCGGCGCCACGTCGTGGGCGTCGAGGTCGGCGAAGGCCCGATCGAAGTCGAAATCGGGATCGAAGGCCGCTTCGACATCGAAGTCGTCAGGGTCGCTGGAGCTTGCCCAACTCGCCGCCCTCGTGTTCGGGTCGCTCGAAACTGTGTGGTGGGGATGGGCGAAGTGCTTGCCCCCACCCCGCTGGTTTCGGGGAGACATTGCAGAGGACATTACGACGAGTCGTAACACGACTGCAAACTACAGC
>JALYWQ010000318.1 GCA_030852625.1 Actinomycetota bacterium | reverse complement strand
GAGAAGCGCAAGAACACCCGCCTCCTCACGGCGCCGGTGCCCACGCCCGACCCCCTCCAGTACCGGCAGCTCACCGGCGCCTGGCTGGTGCAGGACGCCCACAACTTCGCGGCCGCCCGCGGCGACTGGAAGGTCGTCACCGACCGCCAGCCCACCGACGCCGAGTGGGCCGACGCCGAGCTGGCCTGGCGGCTGGTCGGCTGGGTGAAGAGCAACTCGATCGTCCTCGTGAAGGACGGCACGGCCTGGGGCATCGGGGCCGGTCAGCAGAACCGCGTCGAGGCGGGCCAGATCGCGGCGGCCAAGGCGGCCGGCCGGGCTGCCGGCGGCGCCTGCGCCAGCGACGCCTTCTACCCCTTCCCCGACGGCATCGAAGCGGCCGCCGAAGCTGGCGTCGCCGTCGTCATCCAACCCGGTGGCTCCGTGCGGGACGACGCCTGCATCGAGAAGGCCAACGAGCTGGATCTGTCGATGGTCTTCACCGGCGAACGGCACTTCCTGCATTAGAAGCGGCAGGAAGTGGCCTCGTCGGGTGAACGGCGGCTCCCGTAGGATCCCTGCGTGGCCGCCATCCTGATGCCTGGGGCACCCGTCGCTGACGCCGTCTTCGCCGACCTCGAGCCGCGGCTGGCTCGGTTGACGGCTGATGGGCACACGGTGGGGCTGGGCACGATCCTCGTCGGTGGCGACGGGGCGTCGGCGGGGTACATCCGGATGAAGCAGGAGAAGGCCGTCGAGCTCGGGATGGTGGCGCCCCACCTCCACCTGCCGGACGACGCCACCCAGGACGACGTGCTCGCAGCCATCCGGCAGATGAACGACGACGACCAGGTCACGGCCCTGCTCGTCCAGCACCCCACCCCGAAGCAGATCGACTTCGACGCCGCGCTGCTCGCCATCGACCCCGACAAGGACGTCGACGGTCTGCACCCGGTCAACATGGGCCGGCTGGCCCTCGGGATGCCCGGGCCGGTGCCGTGCACCCCGGCGGGCATCGAAGCCCTGCTCGCCCACTACGAGATCCCGGTGGCGGGCCGCGAGGTGTGCATCCTCGGGCGGGGCACCACGCTCGGGCGACCCCTGGCCCTGCTCCTGTCGCAGAAGCGGCCCACCGCCAACGCCGCCGTCACCGTCGTCCACACCGGCGTGCCTGACTGGCCTGAGTACACCAAGCGGGCCCAGATCGTGATCGCCGCCGCGGGCGTGCCCGGCATCCTCCAGCCGGAGCACCTCACCCCCGGCTGCGTCGTGGTCGGAGGCGGCGTGCGCTACGAGGGACGCAAGCTGCTCCCCGACGTCGACGAATCGTGCGAGGAGGTGGCCGGCTGGATCACCCCGCGCATCGGGGGCGTCGGTCCCACCACCATCGCCATGCTGTTCCAGAACTGCGTCGAGGCGGCCGAACGAAAGGCAGGGATCCTGTGACCCGGATCGGTGAGCTCTTCAACGGTCGACCCACGCTGTCGTTCGAGTTCTTCCCGCCCAAGACCGACGAGGCCGAGCGGGCCCTCGAGAAGGTGGTGGCCGACCTCGCCGAGCTGCGGCCGTCGTTCGTGTCCGTCACCTACGGCGCCGGTGGTTCCACCCGGGACCGCACCCGTGACGTCGTCGTGCGCATCAACCGCGACCACCGCTTCCCGGCCATGGCCCACCTCACCTGCGTCGGCCACACCCGAGCCGACATCGACGCCCTGCTCGACAGCTACGCGGCGGCCGGTGTCGAGAACATCCTGGCCCTCGGCGGCGATCCGCCCGCCGACGGCTCCGACCCCGGGGGCGACTTCGCCCACGCCACCGATCTCATCGAGGTCGTGCGGGCCCACCCCGGCGGCTTCTCGATCGGCGTGGCCGCCCACCCCGAGCTCCACCCACGGTCGCCCGATCGCGAGAGCGACCGGCGGCACCTGGCCGAGAAGCTGGCCATGGCCGACTTCGGCCTCACCCAGTTCTTCTTCGAGGCCGAGCCCTACCTCCGCATGCTCGAGGAGCTCGACGCCCTCGGCTGCGACAAGCCGATCCTCCCGGGCATCATGCCGGTGATCAACGTGGCCGGCCTCCGGCGGATGGCCGGGATGAACGGCACCCGCGTTCCGGAGACGCTCCTGGAGCGCCTCGATGCCGTGGCCGACCAGCCCGAGGAGGTGGCCAAGATCGGCGTCGAGGCCGCCACCCAGCTCAGCTCAGAGCTCCTCGCCGAGGACGTGCCCGGCCTCCACCTCTACGCGCTGAACCGCTCCGAGAGCGTCCGAGCCATCCACCAGGACCTCGGCCTCTAGCCAGCTCGGCGCCCGTCCGGACGCCGAGCTCAGAGGGTGGCGAGGATCTCGTTGAACGTCTGGCTGGGGCGCATGGCGGCCTCGGCCTTCGCGGGGTCGGGCCGGTAGTAACCGCCCAGGTCGACCGGCTGCCCCTGCACGGCGAGGAGCTCGGCGTCGATGGTCGGCAGGTTCGACGACAGGCGCTCGGCGATCGGCGCGAAGCGGCCCGCGATCTCGGCGTCGGTGGTCTGGGTGGCCAGCTCCTCGGCCCAGTAGGCGGCGAGGTAGGCGTGGCTGCCTCGGTTGTCGAGCTCGTTGACCTTGCGGGACGGCGACTTGCCGTTCTCGAGCAGGCGGCCCGTGGCCCGGTCGAGGGTGTCGGCGAGGACCTGGGCCTTGGCGTTGCCGGTGCTGGTGGCGAGGTGCTCGAACGACACCGCGAGGGCGAGGAACTCGCCGAGGGAGTCCCAGCGGAGGTGGTTCTCCTTCACGAGCTGCTGCACGTGCTTCGGTGCGGAGCCGCCGGCGCCGGTCTCGAACAGGCCGCCGCCGGCCATGAGCGGCACGACCGAGAGCATCTTGGCGCTCGTGCCCAGCTCGAGGATCGGGAACAGGTCGGTGAGGTAGTCGCGCAGCACGTTGCCGGTGACCGAGATGGTGTCCTCGCCGCGCCGGATGCGCTCGAGGGAGAACGTGATGGCCTCCACCGGCGCCATGATCTCGATCTGCAGGCCATCGGTGTCGTGGTCGGCGAGGTAGCGCTGCACCTTGGCGATGAGCTGGGCGTCGTGGGCGCGGGTGGCGTCGAGCCAGAACACTGCGGGAGCGCCGGTGGCGCGAGCCCGCGTGACGGCGAGCTTCACCCAGTCCTGGATCGGCAGGTCGCGGGTCTGGCACATCCGCCAGATGTCCCCGGCCTCGACCTGGTGGGACAGGAGCACGTTGCCGTCGACGTCGACCACCTGCACGGTGCCGGCCGCGGCGATCTCGAAGGTCTTGTCGTGCGACCCGTACTCCTCGGCCTTCTGTGCCATGAGGCCGACGTTGGGCACCGACCCCATCGACGAGGGGTCGTAGGCGCCGTTGGCCCGGCAGTCGTCGATGACGACCTGGTAGATCCCCGAGTAGCAGCTGTCGGGGATCACGGCCTT
>JALYWQ010000483.1 GCA_030852625.1 Actinomycetota bacterium | reverse complement strand
GGCGCGTGGTCGGCCTCCTCTGGGTGATCACCGACGACGACCGGGAGGCCAACGCCCGCCGCGTGCTCTCGGACGCTGCGCCGGAGGTGGCTGTCGAGCTCCAGCGGCACCTCACGGCCGACACCAGTCGGGCGTCCGACCGTCGAACCGCGGCTCGCCAGATGCTCGACGGCCATCCGGTGCGGTCGATCGCCGACCTGTTGGGGGCGCCGCCCGTCGGCGGCTACCTAGCCGTCCTCGTCCGTCCTGTCGGCACTGCGCCCGGGGAGATCGACGCCATGGCCCGTACGGCCCAGCTGGCGACGGTGTACGTCGATGCCTACCGGGTGCCCGCGCTGGTGGCCCCGGTGGGGGGCGCGCAGGTGGAGCTGGTGGTCGCGCTCACGGCCACGACCACCGCCGAACGGGCTCGCGGACTCCTCGACGAGCTGGCCGCCCGCACCCGGGCCACGTTCGGGATCGAGGTGCGGTGCGCGATGGGGACGGTGGCGGCGACCGCACGAGAGCTGCCCGCGTCACGACGGGACGCACTCGCGGTGCTCGACCTGCTGGTCGACGGCGACGGTGACGGGCCCGCCACCGCGTCGTACGACGAGGTCCGCGTCGCCGTCGGGCTGCAGGAGCTGCTGCAGCAGGCCCGGTTCAGCGACCACCTCACCCGGGGACCGGTCGTCGACCTGGCCTCGGAAGCCGGGCGCAACAGCACACAGCTCGTCGACACCGTGCGCTCCTTCCTCGGCGCCGGCGGCGACGTCACCCGAACCGCTTCCGCCATCGGTGTGCACCGCAACACCGTTCGCTACCGCGTCCAACGGTTCGAGGAGCTCACCGGCACCGATCTGTCCGATCCCGACCAGCGCCTCGTCACCGAGATCCAACTCCGTGCGACGATGCCCCCAGGATGAAGGCCGTCGTCAGGGCCACAAGCAACTCGTGGTCCCCTGACGGCACGGGCCGGTCAGGCGGGGGCTTCGACCCGGTCCTGGGCTTCGGTGGTGCCGGTGGCGTGGCGGGCGCAGGAGGCGCAGCAGAAGAACCTGCCCGACACCTCGATGCCGTGGCCGATCACCTTGCACTCACAGTGCTCGCAGACCGGCGCCATGCGGTGGATGGCGCACTCGAAGCTGTCGAAGGTGTGGCGCTGGCCAGCTGCCACCACCTCGAACGCCTTGTCGTAGTCGTTTCCGCAGACCTCACACTCGGCCACGGCTCAGCTCCGCAACCGTGCAGCGAGGAGCGCCTTGCCCTGCTCGGCGCCCTTGCGGCTCTCGGCTTGCGCCTTCTGGAACAACTCGACCAGTTCGTGGTCACCCGATCGCTCGGCGTCCTTGGCGTACACCTCCATGCGGAGGGCATTGCTCAAGCAGGTCTCGGTGAACCACAGGAGGTTGAAGTCCTTGTCCTGGGTGCCGGTGATCTCGCCGGTTTCGGTGTCGTGCAGCATCGTCATGGGCGTTGCTCCTTCATCGTCGACCAACCCGCGCGCTACCCGCCCGACGGCTAGACCAGACCGATGACGAGATGGCGGGCCCTCGGTGGTGTGGTCGGGCCGGCAGCGTTCATCGGCGCCTGGTCGATCCTCGGGACCACCGTCGACGGGTACTCCCCCGTCGACGATCCCATCAGTCGACTGGCGGCGCTCGGCGCCGACACCCGACCCGGCATGACGGCCGGCCTCCTCGTGTTCGCGGCCGGGGTCACCGGGCTGGCCGCCGAGCTACGCCGGTCGCCGGCGATGGGGGATGCGTGGATCCCGGCGCTGATCACGGCGGGGGGTGCCGTCGGGATCGCGCTCACCCCGCTCGACTCGTCCCTCGGGGGTGCGGCCCACGGCACCGCGGCCGGGGTCAGCTACGCGTCGCTGGCCCTCGTGCCGCTGCTGGCATCCCGAGCGCTCCGCGCCACCGGCCGTCGCCGCCTGGCCGGCGCATCGCTGGCCGCTGGTCTCGTGTGCGCCGGCAGCCTCGCCGCCAGCGTGCTCGTCGACGACCGGACCGGCCTCTGGCAGCGACTGGGCCTCACCACCGGCGACGTCTGGCTGATGGCCAGCGCAGTCGCGCTCACGCTCCGCCCCAACACGGACTGACCCCGATGCGAGCCGGTACTAACCTCTAGAGGTTTCTGGGGGCCGGCATCGAGGGGAACCGCACGTGACGACAGCAGTGGAGGAGTTGGGGTCGATCTTCGCCGACCCCGCCGCCTACGCCGACCCGGCCGGATGGCACGCCGCGGCCCGGCGGATCCGCGACGAGCAGCCGATCCTCGAGGTCAACCAACCCGGGTTCCCACGCTTCTTCGCCATCACCAAGCACGCCGACGTGATGGAGGTGGAGCGCAACGCCGACATCTTCACCAACTCCCCCATCCCGGCCCTCGGGCCCTCGGCCAGCATCGAGGGCCTCCTCGCCGAAGAACCGCCGGTGAAGACCCTGATCCAAATGGACGGTGACCAGCACAAGGCCCACCGAGGGATCGTCAACGACTGGTTCAAGCCGGGCAACGTGAAGCAGCTGCAGGCCCGCGTCGACGAACTGGCCACCCACTACGTCGACCGGATGGCGGCCATGGGCGGCGAGTGCGACTTCGTGAACGACGTGGCCCTCCACTTCCCGCTCCAGGTGATCCTCTCGATCCTCGGGCTCCCAGAGGACGACTACGCACGGATGCTGAAGCTCACCCAGGAGCTCTTCGGCGCCGAGGACCCCGACATCGCACGCCTGGGCGAGGACTCGTCGATGCTCGAGGTGCTCCTCGACATGGTCACCTACTTCACGGCGCTCGCCACCGAGCGACGGGAGGTGCCCACCGAGGACCTGGCGTCGGTGATCGCCAACGCCGTGCTCGACGGCGAGCCGCTGCCCGACATGGACATGCTCGGCCACTTCGTGATCATCGCCACCGCCGGCCACGACACCACGTCCAACGCCATCAGCGGTGGCCTGCTCGCGCTGATGGAGCATCCCACTCAGCTCGAGCTGCTCCGGGCTCGGCCCGAGCTCATCGACCACGCCGCCGACGAGCTCATCCGCTACGTGTCGCCCGTGAAGCACTTCCTCCGCAACTGCAAGCAGCCCTTCACCCTGCGCGACACCACCTTCGAGCCCGGCGACCTCCTCTACCTGTCGTACGCGTCGGCCAACCGTGACGACGAGGTGTTCGCCGACCCGTTCCGGCTCGACGTGCAGCGCGAGAACGCCGCCAACCACGTGGCCTTCGGGTTCGGTCGCCACTTCTGCCTCGGCGCCCACCTGGCCCGCATGGAGGTGCGGTCGATCTTCAAGGAGCTGCTCGGCCGCCTCGACCACATCGAGCTGGCCGCCGAGCCGAGCTGGATCCAGGCCTACTTCGTGCAGGGGCCGAAGCGCATCCCCATCCGCTACTCGCTGCGTTGAGCGAAGCAGCTCCTAGGATCTGACGATGGTGTCAGATCGGCTGCCGGTGCAGTTCCCCACGTTCGAGACCGTCGAGGACGAGCGCCGGCACCGCAAGCAGCGCCTGGCCGCCGCCTTCCGCATCTTCGGCCAGCTCGGCTTCGGCGAGGGCGTGGCCGGCCACATCACGGCCCGGGACCCCGAGCTCACCGACCACTTCTGGGTCAACCCCCTCGGCCTCAGCTTCAGCCTCATCCGGGTGAAGGACCTCCTCCTCGTGAACCACGAGGGCAAGGTGGTGGAGGGCGACTGGCCCCTCAACCGGGCCGCCTTCGCCATCCACTCCCAGGTGCACGCGGCTCGCCCCGACGTGGTGGCCGCGGCCCACGCCCACTCCGTCCACGGCCGGGCATGGTCCACCCTCCGTCGTCCGCTCGATCCCATCACCCAGGACGCCTGCGCCTTCTACGGCGACCACGCGGTGTTCGAGGACTTCACCGGCGTGGTGCTCGACCTCGAAGAGGGCAAGCGGATCGCCCACGCCCTCGGCTCGAACAAGGCCGTCATCCTCGCCAACCACGGCCTGCTCACGGTGGGCACCACATCAGTCGACGAGGCGGCCTGGTGGTTCATCACCATGGAGCGCACCTGCCAGGCCCAGCTGGTGGCCGAGGCCAGTGGCTCCGTCGTGAGCATCGACCTCGACCAGGCCGCCAAGACGGCCCGCCACGTCGGACCGCCGATGGCGGGCTGGCGAGCGTTCCAGACCTTGTACGACAAGATCGTGCTCACCCAACCCGAACTACTCGAGGAGTGATCGATGCGCTTCGGCCTTGATGTCGCGCAGCAGCGGATGCCATGGGACGAGGTGGTCAGCCGCGTCCAGTTCGCCGAGGAGCTCGGGTTCGAGGGGGCGTGGGGCTTCGACCACTTCCAGCCGATGTACGGCGAAGGCCCGGGTGAGGCCTTCGACGGCATGACCACGCTGGCGGCGCTGAGCGGGGTGACGTCGCGCATCCGGCTCGGGCTGCTCGTGGCCGGAGCCACCTACCGCCACCCGTCGATCTTCGCGGTGCAGGCGATGACCATCGACCACGCGTCGCACGGCCGGCTCGACCTGTCGCTCGGCGCCGCGTGGCACGACAAGGAGCACATCGAGCTCGGCATCCCGTTCCCCTCCACGGGCGAGCGATTCGATCTCCTCGAGGACTCCCTCGAGATCATCACCCGCCTCTTCACCGGCGAGACCGTGTCCTACGACGGCAAGGTCGTCTCGCTGAAGGACGCCCAGGTGCGCCCCACGCCCGTGCAGACCCCGCACCCGCCGATCTGGATCGGCGGCTCCGGCCCGAAGCGCACCCTCCCGCTCGTCGCCCGCTTCGCCGACGTGTGGCACTCCTGGGGCTCACCGAAGTCGCTCGTCGAACCGAACCAGCGGATCGACGAGCTGGCCGAGCAGGCCGGCCGGGACCCGAAGTCGATCGCCCGGGCCACCTCGCTCTCGCTCGACGACCTCGACACCGCGGCCAAGCACGCCGCCAAGTGGCGCGACGCCGGCTACGAGCACCTCATCTGCGGGTGGCCCGACGCCGGCCGGGCCCAGGTGGAGGCCTTCGCCAGGGACGTCATGCCCCAGTTCACGGGCTGACGAACTCGGCGCGGCGTTGGCGGAAGCGCCAGGTGCCGCGGCCGTCGTGGGAGAGGACGTCGTGGTAGCGGCCGACCAGTTGCGTCGACCAGCCGCTCGAGCCGAGCAGCAGGAGCACGATGTCGCTCACCGCTGATGCCTCCGTGTCGCTCCACTCCGCGACGTGCGTGTTGAGCACGAGGTGGCGCTGCGGCTTCCGGGGGGCCCACGACTCGTAGGCCGCCAGGAGCTCGGCGGGCCCGGTGTGGGTGCCCATGCCCGGGATCTCGATCGAGCCGTCGGGCGTGAAGGTGGCGACGACGTCGGCGGCCCGTCCGTCGTCGAGGGCGTGGGTGTAGGCCGCCAGGGCGTTGCGCACCCCTTCGGCCACGTCGGCGAAGCGCAGGTCGCCCATCAGAGGCCCACGTCGACGATCGGGCGGGTGAGCGGGTTGACGTTCACGTGCTGCAGGGCCGGCAGCAGCCGCTCGTGGGGCAGGCCGGCGAGGTAGCCGTCGATCACCCGCTCGAGGTTCGACAGGTGGCCCTCGGCGCGCTCCGACAGGCGCATGTAGTCGAACCCGCGTGCGTGGAGGCCCTTCTGCTGCTTGGGCAGGTTGGAGAAGTCCTGGGCGGGGATGGCCGGCCACCTGGGGTCGTCCCACTCCCACACCTCGGGCGGGGTCGGCTTGGGCGGCTCCTTGCCCTCCGGGTAGCGGGTGAGCGACCAGATCTCCATGAGCGTCTCCTCCGGACCGAGGGGACGGAAGCGGTACGACGACGCGCTGCTGTACATCGGCAGCACGAACCAGTGCGGGAAGCAGTAGGCCATCGGCTCGTCGGCGCCCCGAGCGGCCAGCTCGTTGAGATCGGGGATGTCGTGCTTCTTCTTGCGGTGCCACGTCACCACAGCCTCGTTGAGGGTGCGGTTCCAGATGTTGGCCGCTTCCTCGAGGTCGTTCGGCAGCTCGATGTTGCGGAGCTTCTCGGCGATCTTCAGGTCGTTGCGGTGGAACATGCCGTCCATGCCCTCGCACATCGTGCGGAGGTACTGCAGCTCGGCGTCGACGAAGGCCCGGGGATCGAACGGAGCGCCCGGCTTCTGCGAGTAGCGCATCCCCGGGATCACCAGCTGCGGGTGGGCCTCGACCACGTGGTACTGCTCCTGGAAGGCCTGCTGGGCCAGCTTCCAGTTCACCGGGAGGCGGCAGGCGTACCACCACTCGGTGCGCATCGACTCCACCTTCCAGCCGTCGAGGATCGTGGCGGCCGGCTCGAGCGACTCCCGCAGCGGCGGGGCCGTGTCGTCGAAGTTGATCCACGCGCAGCCGCCCCAGGTGTCGCACCGCACGGGCGTGAGGTCGATGTCGCCCCGCTGCAGGTTCTCGACGGCGAAGCTCTTCCGCATGGGGATGCCGGTGTTGGTGCCGTCGGGCCCGTAGCACCAACCGTGGAACGGGCAGGTGAAGCCCGCCTCGCAGTTGCCGCCGCCCTGGGCGACCCGCACGCCGCGGTGGCGGCAGGCGTTCTGGAACGCCTGCACCCCGAGGTCGGGGGTGCGCACCACGATCACCGACTGGTCGAGGATCTCGTACTCGACGAAGTCGTAGGGCTCGGGGATCTCCTCGAGCCGGCAGGCCATCTGCCACACCCGCGACCACAGCTGCTCCGCCTCGAGCCGAAAGAAGGCCTCGTCGTAGTAGCGCTCCTTCGGGGCCCGGTCCTGCTGCACCATGGCGTAGGGCACGTCGAGCGGCTTCCGCCGACGGCGGGCGGGCGCCTTCACCGCAGTGGGCGGGGCCGGCTTCGTCGCTCGCGGCTGCTTGACGGTGGCCATCCGGCGGCTTCCCCTCCAGGTCGACGTGAGGCGAGAAGTATACTCACCGTTCAGGACAATGGCGTTCTCATCTGACCTCCCGGGCACCGTCGACGTCCTCGTCGTCGGTGCCGGGATCACCGGTATCTACCAGCTCCACCGGGCTCGCGAGGCGGGCTTCACCGTCGCGCTGGTGGAGGCCGGCGACGGACCGGGTGGCACCTGGTTCTGGAACCGCTACCCCGGCGCCCGGTTCGACTCCGAGAGCTACACCTACGGCTACCTGTTCTCGAAGGAGCTGTTCGACGAGTGGGAGTGGCAGGAGCACTTCGCCGGCCAGCCCGAGGTCGAGCGCTACCTCAACCACGTGGTCGACCGCTTCGACCTCCGAGCTCACATGCGGTTCGGCTCCCGGGTCACCTCGGCGAGGTGGGACGACGGTTCGAACACGTGGCTCGTCGGGACTGACAACGGGTGGCAGCAGCGGGCTCGCTTCCTCGTCGTTGCCACCGGGGTCCTGTCGATCCCGTACCTGCCCGACGTCGCTGGACGGGACGACTTCGCCGGCGAGCAGCACCACACCGGGCGCTGGCCCGCCGACGGCGTCGACCTCGCCGGCAAGCGGGTCGCGGTGGTCGGCACGTCGTCGAGCGGCGTGCAGGTGGTGGCCGCGGTGGTCGACGAGGTCGCCGAGCTGACCGTGTACCAGCGCAGCGCCAACTGGTGCACGCCCCTCAACAACCGACCGATCACCCCGGAGGAGCAGGCCGAGCTGCGGGCCGGCTTCGAGGAGCTCCGCGAGGTCCTCAACACGTCGGTCCACGGCTTCCACCACCCGATGAACCTGCGGTCGGCCTTCGACGACCCGCCGGAGGTGCGCCGGGAGTTCTTCGAGCGGATGTGGGCCAGCCCGGGGTTCATGAAGTTCACGAGCAACTACGTGGACATCCTCGCCAACCCCGAGGCCAACGCCGAGTGGTGCGCCTTCATCGCCGACAAGATCCGCGGCGCCGTCCACGATCCCGCCACCGCCGAGAAGCTCATCCCCCGCGACCATCGCTACGGCGAGAAGCGTCCGCCGTACGTGATCGGCTACTTCGAGGCCTTCAACCGACCGCACGTGGAGCTCGTCGACCTCCACGAGACGCCGATGGTGCGGGTGACGCCAGAGGGCATCGCGACCACCTCCGGCGAACGGCAGCACGACGTGATCGTGTGGGCCACCGGGTTCGACTTCGGCACCGGCGCCATGCTGCGCATGGGCATCCGCGGCCGGGACGGGGTCGAGCTCACCGAGCACTGGGCCGACGGGCCGACCACCTTCCTCGGCATCCAGACCGCCGGCTTCCCCAACCTGTTCTTCCCCGGTGGTCCCCACGCCGCGGCGGGCAACAACCCCCGCTACAACGGCGACCAGGTGGACGCCGTCACCGACGTCATCGTGCACGCCGCGCAGGTCGGCTGCGAGGTGGTCGAGGTCACCACCGAGGCCGAGGAGCGCTGGACGGCGATGATCGACCGGGCCGCCGCCGCCACACCGTTCGGCACCATCGGCCAGTACGTGGGCGGCAACATCCCCGGCAAGCCGAAGCGCTACCTGCTGAACGCCGGCGGCCGCCCGAAGCTCCACAAGGAGATCCAGCGGGTGAAGGACACCGACTACGCCGCCTTCGGCCTCGCCCCCCGGTCGTAGCGGCGATCGCTACCCTCGGTCGGGTGCAGCATCGCATCTTCACGACCCCCGTGGCGTCGGTCTACGTCCACTACGTGAACAAGGTGGAGCGCAAGGGCCGCACCAAGGACGAGCTCGACAAGGTGCTCCGGTGGCTCACCGGCTACAGCCAGGCGGCGCTCGAGAAGCACCTCGCCAAGGAGACGACCTTCGAGGACTTCTTCGCCAAGGCCAAGATGCACCCGAACGCCTCGATGATCACCGGCACGATCTGCGGCATCCGGGTCGAGGACATCGAGGACCCGCTCATGCAGAAGCTCCGCTACATGGACAAGGTCGTCGACGAGCTCGCCAAGGGCAAGGCGCTGGAGAAGATCCTCCGCACCTGAACACAGCGCCAGACTG
This sequence comes from Actinomycetota bacterium, assembly GCA_030852625.1. GTDB lineage: Bacteria > Actinomycetota > Acidimicrobiia > Acidimicrobiales > VFJN01 > VFJN01. The sequence goes on along the minus strand of JALYWQ010000483.1, from coordinate 174 downwards.
GGGGGATGACCGACGCCGTGGACGAGGGGGGCGAGGCGCCGTGCTTCGCTCATCTCCTCGAGGAGCCGCTTCCCCTCGAGCTGACCACGGCGCGATTGCGGCTGCGGCGGTGGCGGGGCGCAGACCTCGAGCCCTTCGCAGCCCTCAACGCCGATCCCGTGGTGATGGAGCACT
>JALYWQ010000482.1 GCA_030852625.1 Actinomycetota bacterium | reverse complement strand
GTCGTGCTGGCCCTCGTCGTCGCGCTCGTGCTGGCGGCCTGCGGCGGTTCCGAGGAAGGGCTGCGGCGCACCGTGGCGCGCGAGGAGTCGGTCACCGAACTGGCCCCCGGTGAGTTCGCCGCCCCCGGCACCCCGGGCGCGGTCAGCGGAGGCGGCTCCCCTGGCGGGACCGCCGGTGGCGGGCCGGTGCCGGCCATCGCCGCGCAGACCGGATCGGCGCCCCGAGCGTCGGACCGCGGCGTCACGGACGACACCGTCACCATCGGCGTGATCACCACGCTGTCGGGCGGCCAGCGCTTCGTGGGCGAGCCGCCGTACCGGATGGCGGTGGCCTACGCCGACGAGCTCAACCGCCGGGGCGGCATCAACGGTCGGCGGGTGGTGGTGAAGGGCTACGACGTGTGCATCGCCTGCCCCGAGGACGGCTTGGCCCAGGCCAAGCGAGCCGTGGAGGAGGACGAGGTGTTCGCCGTCCTCAACGGCTTCGTGGCCAACGCCGCCCTCGGCCCGGCCATGGAGTACCTGGCGTCCACCGGCACGCCGATGATCCAGACCGCCGACGGCCTGGGCCTCGACGCCTACCAGTTCCAGTTCGGCCTCGACCCGCCCTACCGCGGCGCCATCGACGCCGACTTCGTCCGCCGCTACCTCGACGAGCGGGGGCTCCCCCGCAAGGTGGCCCTGCTCCGCTTCTCGCAACCGCTCGACGAGCTCATCTCCCGGCACCAGAAGGCCGGGCTCCAGAAGCAGGGCATCGAGGTGGTCGACGAGGTGGCCGTGCAGTACGGCGCCGCCATGACCAACCAGTCGAGCCAGGTGGCGCGCATGCGGGCGTCCGGCGCATCGATGGTGGTGGGCAGCCACGGCGTGGTTTGCGCCTTCAACATGCAGGCCGCCAGCCAGATCGGTTGGATGGTGCCGTACCTCTGCTCGATCCTCTACGGCGACTTCGCGGTGACCATCGCCGACGACGCCGTCGACGGCCGCGAGGTCTACGCCGACAGCGACGGCTTCGCACCCCTGTCCCGACCCGGCCCCGGCGTCACGCGGTACCGCAACCTGATGCGCGACTTCTACCCCGCCGGCGAGATCGGCCTCATCACGATGTCGTCGTTCCTCGGGATGCTCACCTTCGAGGAGGGCGTGGCCGGCATGGGCGACGCCGTCACCCGGGAGGGGATGCTCCGCCACCTCGGCTCGTTGCAGGACTACGACGCCGGGGGGCTCACCCCGCCCTTCACGGTGACGCCCGCCGACCACATCGCCATCCACGGCGCCTACATCCTGAAGCTCGACGGCGACCGCGAGTGGCAGCCCGTCTCGAGCGACTGGGTGTTCCCGGATCCCGTGCACGGGCTGCCCCGCTGATGCTCACGCTCCAGTACCTCCTCTACGGCCTGTCGACCGGCGCCCTCTACGCGCTGCTCGCGTGCGGGCTGGTCGTCGCCTACCGGGCGTCGGGCTACCTCAACTTCGCCCACCCCTACGTGGGCATGGTGGCCACCCTCGGCTTCGTGCTGCTCGTGCCGTCGGTGGGCGTGGTGCCGGCCTTCGTGCTCGCGCTGGCCCTCGGCGCCATCCTCTCGGCCGCCCTCTACGCCGGGCTGTTCGCCCGCCTGGCCGAGGGGCCGCTCGGACCGAAGGTGGTGATGAGCCTCGCCGTGGGGCTGTCGCTCCAGGTGGTGGGCGGCCTCCTGTTCATCCGTTACGGCGACGAGCTCCTCGGCGGCGGGTCGAAGCGCTCCTTCCTGCCGCAGCACCAGGTGGAGTGGCTGCCCGACTCGCTGGCCCTCACCGTGCAGCAGCTCGGCCTGCCCATCGCCGCCCTGCTCGCGCTGTTCGGCCTCGTGCACCTGTTCCAGCGCACCGACTTCGGCCTGGCCCTCCGGGCCTGCGCCCAGAACCCGCTGTCGGCGCTGCTGGCCGGCCTCCCCCGTCGCACGGTGGAGCTCACGGCGTGGGCCATCGGCGGGGCGCTGGCCGCCGCAGCCGGCGTGCTGGCCCTGTCGAGCCAGTCGTTCCTCGTGCCCACCTACCTGTTCGAGGAGGGCATCCGCGGCTTCGTCGCCGCCCTCGCCGGCGGGTTCACCGACCTGCGCCGAGCCGTGGCGGCGGCCTTCGTGCTCGGCGTGGTGGAGCAGCAGCTCATCGGCGCCGGCGGCGGGCTGGCCGACGTGGCCGGGGCCACCACCTTCGTGCTGCTCCTCGTGATCGCGCTGAGCGGGCTGCCCTCCCGGGGCCTGGCCGCACTGGAGCGGGCCGAGTGACGCGGGTGCGGGCCTTGGTCGACCACCCGGTGGTGGCCGGGCTCGCCGGCCTCGTCGGCCTGCTGTTGCTGCTCCGCTACGGGGCCGACAGCGGCTACCGGGCCGCCAAGATCAGCCAGCTGCTCATCTTCGCCCTCGTCTACCTGTCGCTCGTGGTGCTGACCGGCTTCTCCGGGGTGATCTCGCTCCTGTCGGCCACCTTCCTCGGCGTGGGAGCGTTCACCCTCGCCACCGTCCTCACCCGCACCGACCTGCCCTTCCTCCTCGCCCTCCCGATCTCGGGGCTCGTCACGGCGTCGGCCTGCGTGGTGATCGGCGTGCCGGTGCTGCGGTTGCGGGCGTCGGTGTTCCTCGTGATGACGCTCGGCTTCGTGGCCCTCGTCGACGAGGTGGTGTTCACCAACGACTGGTGCTGTGGCGGCGGCACCCAGGGCGTGCCCGCTCCCCGCCCCGAGTCGATCGCCACCGACCAGCGCTACATGGTGCTGTGCGCCGTGGTCACCGTGGTGCTGTTCGCCACCACCGCGGCCTGGAAGCGCAGCCGGATCGGCCGGGCCCTCATCGCCACCCGCGACAACGCCCGGGCCGCCGAGGTGCTCGGCGTGAACACCACCCGCGCCCGGCTCACCGCCTTCGCGGTGTCGGGGTTCCTGGCCGGCATCGCCGGTGGCCTCTTCGCCGGGCTGCTCACGTCGGTCGGCAACCAGGGCGGCTCGTTCGGCATCGACCGCGGGATCGAGTTCTTCGGCTTCGCCATGCTCGGTGGCATCGGCTCCCTCGTGGGCGCGGTCCTCGCCGCTGGCCTGCGGGTGCTGAGCCAGCTCGTGCTCGACGACTCCTCGCTTCGCGAGCACACCGGCCTCATCCTCCTCGGCATCGCCGGTCCCGGCACGGTGCTCGTGCAGCGCTTCGCTCCCGACGGCATCGCCGGCTGGGTGGGCCGTCGCCTCCGGGGCGGGTCTCGGGAACGCACGGAGGCTCGGGAGTTCGCCACCCTCACCTCGTCGGCCGACACGTGGTCGGCGTGGCCGGGCGGAGCGCACCTCGTGGTCGACGACGTCTCGGTGTCGTTCGGCGGCCTGCTGGCCCTCGACGGCGTCGACCTCACCGTCGCCCCGGGTGAGATCGTCGGCCTCCTCGGCACCAACGGCGCCGGGAAGTCCACCCTCATCGACGTCGTCTCCGGCCTCACCCCGCCGAGCAAGGGCCGGGTGTTCCTCGACGACGTCGACCTGCTCGCGCTCCTCCCCTACGAACGGGCCCGGGCCGGCATCGGCCGCACCTTCCAGGACGTGCGCCTCTTCCCCACGCTCAGCTGCATCGACAACCTGCTCCTCGCCACCCACGTGCGACAGCACCGGGGACTGCTGGCCCACGCGCTGCTGCTGCCGCCTGCGGTCCGCGAGGAGCGGGCCGGTCGGGCCGCGGTCGATGCGGTGCTCGAGCTCGTCGACCTCAGGCCGTTCGCCGACGCCACCCCCGCCGAGCTGTCCTACGGCACCCTCCGCATGCTGGAGCTGGCCGCCATGCTCGTGCTCCAACCCCGGCTGCTCCTCCTCGACGAACCGGCGTCGGGCGTGGCCGAGGCTGAGGCCCGGGCCCTCGCCCCGCTGCTGCGCCGCATCCGCGACGAGACGGGCGTGTCGATGCTCCTCGTCGAGCACGACGTGGCCCTCGTGGCCGAGGTCGCCGATCGGATCGTGGGCATGGACACCGGGCGGGTGCTCGTGTCCGGTCCCCCGGCCACCGTGCTGGCCGACGAGCAGATGATCACCGCCTACCTCGGCATGGCGCCGGCGGGCACCCGATGAGCGCCCCCCTCCTCGAGGTCGACGAGCTCCACGTGTCGTACGGGCGGCTCCGGGTGCTGCAGGGCGTGTCGATCCACGTCGACGCCGGTGAGGCCGTCGGCCTGCTGGGCACCAACGGGGCCGGGAAGTCGACGCTCCTGAAAGCGGTGTCGGGCGTGGTGCCCTCCGGCGGCGGCACGGTGCGCTTCGGCGGCGACGACCTCACCGGCGCCAGCCCCCGGCGCATCCTCGACGCCGGCATCGTGCACGTGCCCGGCGGTCGGGCCACGTTCCCGAACCTCACGGTGGCCGAGACCCTGCGGGTGGGGTGCTGGCCCTTCCGGCGCGACAAGGGTCGGGTGGAGGCGGCGCTCGACCGGGCCTTCGCGGCCTTCCCGATGCTGCGGGATCGCACCGAGCAGCTGGCCGGCACGATGTCGGGCGGCCAGCAGCAGATGCTCGCCGTGGCGCGTGGCCTGCTGCACGAGCCCCGGCTCCTCGTGATCGACGAGCTGTCGCTCGGGCTGGCCCCGCTCGTCACCGCCGAGCTCATCGAGATCGTCGGGCGCATCCGGTCCACCGGCGTGGCCCTGCTGCTCGTCGACCAGCGGCTCGCCTCAGCGGTGCAGGCCACCGACCGGGCCTACTTCCTCGAGCGGGGCGCAGTCCGCTTCGAAGGTCCGACCTCCGACCTCGAGGCCCGGGGCGACCTCGTGCGCTCGGTGTTCCTCGCGGGAGGCGGGCGGTGACGTGCGCTCGCCGGATGGTCGCCGGTCTCGGCACCCTCGTGCTGGCCATGGTCGCCAGCCCGCCGGTGAGCCCGCTCGTCGACGCCGCCGACTGCGCGGTGCCGAGCTACCGGGTGGTGGCCGACGCGGCGCCGGTGGCCGCCATCCTCAACCAGGGCACCACCGTCTACATCCCGGTGGCCTACAGCCACCTCGAGCACGAGACCACCCCGCAGTACCTCTTCGCCGAGGCGGGGTCGACGGCGCTCGGGCCCC
>JALYWQ010000479.1 GCA_030852625.1 Actinomycetota bacterium | reverse complement strand
CATCGGCGGGATCGGGTGCCAGGCCGACGGTGGCGCCGGCTGCGACCACAGTCTCGGTGGCCCCCAACCAGTCGGCCAGCGAGCGGCCGGCCACTTGCAGTTGGGCGTCGAGCACGGCCAGCTCGAGGGCCGCCACGCCGGGACGTCGCCAGTTCGCGGCGTCGAGGTGCGACCAGTCCGACAGACCGGACCGGAGCGCGATCGGGATCACCTCGTCCCGGAGCGCAGCCAGCTCGCCTTCGGTGTGGAACCCGTCGTAGGCCGGCGTCGACTCGACGGCGCACTCGGCCCAGCCGTCCACCCCGTCGGCCACCACGCGCAGGAGCAGCACCGGACGGGACGAAGCCGCGGCGCCATGGGCCGCCACGAGGGGAGCGAGCACCGGCAGCTCGACGACCACCAGCTCGACGCGTTCGACGGGGACCGCCGGGAGCGCATCGAGCGGCGGGACGAGCGGCACCGCACCATGGTGGCCCGTCCGGCAACCGACGGGAGCGAACTGGCGGGTGAGCGGACACGGAAGTGTGTCGTCCGGCGCGTCAGTTCGGTCCTTCTGGCGGCCCGCCAAGCGAATCGGCGACCACCCGAGGGCGAACTGGCGGGTGGGCGGACACGGAAGTGTGTCGTCCGGCGCGTCAGTTCGGTGGGTCGTGGCGCGGTGCTCGGCTGGCCGGGCTGGCCTGGCGCCTCGGTAGCCTGGGTGGCGTGACGGTGTCCGCTCCTCCCCATGGCGTCCTCAAGGCCAACGACCCCTGCTGGTGCGGGAGCGGCAAGAAGTTCAAGCGCTGCCACAAGGTGGCCGAGGACATCGTGCAGCCGGGTCGCATCAGCCCGATGCGCCCGGTGCCGCCGGAGATCCCCCGGCCCCACTACGCCGACACCGGCACCGTCGTCCGGCGGCCCGAGTCGGGCGTGCAGTCGGAGGACGTGATCCGCCGCATGCGGGTGGCCGGGAAGGCGGCCGCCGAGGTGCTGGCGGAGACGGCGGCGGCGATCCGTCCCGGCGTCACCACCGACGAGCTCGACGCCATCTGCCACCAGGCCTGCATCGACCGGGGCGGCTACCCGAGCCCGCTCAACTACTCCGGCTACCCGAAGTCGCTCTGCACCTCGGTGAACGAGGTGATCTGCCACGGGATCCCTGACGACCGGGCCCTGCGGGACGGCGACATCGTGAACCTCGACGTCACGATCTTCCTCGACGGCGTGCACGGCGACACCAACGCCACCTTCCCGGTGGGCGACGTCGACCCCGAGAGCCAGCGCCTCATCGAGGTCACCCGCACCTCCCTCGAGCTCGGCATCGAGGCGGTGCAGCCCGGCCGGCCGTTCTCCGACATCGGCCGGGCCATCCAGGCCCACGCCGAGGGCAACGGCTTCGGGGTGGTGCGGTCCTTCGTCGGCCACGGGATCAGCGAGCAGTTCCACACCGACCTGCACGTCCCCCACTACTACGAGCCTCGCCTCACCAAGCCGATGGAGGAGGGGATGACCTTCACCATCGAGCCGATGATCACGATGGGCGCCTACGAGCACCACCTGTGGGACGACGGGTGGACCGCGGTCACCGTCGACCGCCGCCGCACGGCCCAGTTCGAGCACACCCTCGTGGTCACCGCCGACGGCGCCGACGTCCTCACCCGGCCGTAGCCCCTCGCAACCCGGGGGCGACACCCACCAGAAGCGGTGGGAACCACCCCCAGGTTCGCGATCCAGCAGTTTGGCGGCGGCGTCAGCCCTTCCAGGTGAGGACCTCGCCCTGGCCCTGGAGCATCACGCTGCCGGGCATCACTCGCAGCGACCGGGGGCGGAGGGCCAGCACGCCGAAGCCCTCCACGTCGGGGTTGGGCCAGAACGGGATGATCGACGGGTCGTAGCCCACCGGCTCGGGCCCGTGGAGGAAGCGGTCCCAGCCGGCTCGGCGCTCCTCCGGGCTGTTCTCCCACGAGGTGTCGCAATCGGCGGTGGCCACGTCGTGGGTGGCGTCCCAGTAGGTGAGCGACACCACCGGATTGGTGTCGAGGTGACGGGCCTTGGGCGACTGCGGGCTGGTGAGGATCCAGCCCTTCAGGTCGGCGCCGTCCCACTCCCAGATCGGGTGGAGGATGCGGGTCGTCGGATCGCCGGCCTTGTTGACGGTGGCGACGGTGGCCCACACGATCCGGTGGGCCATGTCGACGAACGCGGGGGCGGTGGTGGTGAGGTCGCTCATCCGCCCATTGTGGCCAGCGCGATCAGACGGTGCGCGCGAGCGCAGCGGCGAGATCGCCTCGGGGTTCGATCCGCACGGCGGTGAGCCCGAGGAACCCGGCCAGCTCGGCGAGGCGCTCGGCGAGCACGGGCACCTCGCGGTCGACGTCGATCCCCGGCTCGCCGTAGCTGCCCCGCACGAGCAGGGTGCTCGAGGCGCGATCGGCCTTCAGGTCGACCCGAGCGGTGATCGCGCCGTCGTTCAGGAACGGCAGCACGTAGTAGCCGTGCACCCGCTTGGCGGCCGGCGTGTAGATCTCGATCCGGAACCGGAACCCGAACAGGGCTTCGGTGCGGGATCGCTCCCAGATGAGCGAGTCGAACGGCGAGAGCAGCGCGGACGCCCGCACCCAGCGGGGGAGCACCGCCTCGGGGTGCAGGAAGGCCGGTTGCGACCAGCCCTCCACCCTGACCGGCCGGAGCGCCCCGTCGTCGACGAGCTCGCCCAGCAGCCGTCGGGCGGCGGGGATGTTGAGCCGGTAGTAGTCGGCCAGGTCGCGAGCGGTGCCCACGCCGTGGGACCGGGCCGAGAGGAGCAGCAGCTCCTTCTGGGCGTCGTCACTCGTGGGGGTCGGTTGCGCCAGCACGGCCGGCGGGATCACCTGGTCGGGCGCCACGTAGTGCCGCTCGAACGACGCCGGGTTGCGGGTGGCGCTCACGTCGCCGTTCCAGAACAGCCACTCCACGGCCTTCTTGGCCGGGCTCCAGTTCCACATGTTCCCGGGCGTGGCCGGGGCCCGCTGCACGGCGGCGCCGAGCACGTCGCCGAGCTGGCCGAGCGTGACCGGTCCCCGCGCGAGCACTGCGTCGTACACCTGTTGCACCAGCTCCGGCGCACCGTGCCCGATCCCGAACACGCCGCCCCACTGGTGGTCGCGCTCCATCCGCCAGCGCAGCAACGGATGGCGCTCCACCGGGAGGAGCGACGCCTCGTGGCCCCAGTACTCGAAGATCTCGCCGCTGCCCCACAACCAGGCCGACAGCGCGGCGCGGGGGTAGGGGCCGAGACGAGCGAGGAACGGGAGCTCGTGGGACCGGGTGAGCACGTTCACCGAGTCGATCTGCACCAACCCCACCCGCTCGACGACCCGCCGGAAGTGGCGGCGATCGACCCGCCCCGACGGCCGCGGGTCGCCGAAGCCCTGGGCGTGCAGCGCGATGCGGCGGGCCTCGCTCAACCGGAGGGCGTCGGACGGAAGGGCCATGAGGTCGGCCACCCTAGGGACGTGGCACTAGGTTCGGCGGCGAACTTCTGCTCGTCCGGCCTGTCCCATCCAGGAGGAACCCCATGCGTGTCGTCGTCGACTTCGATCTCTGCGAGAGCAATGCCTTGTGCATGGCGGCTGCGCCGGAGGTGTTCGAGGTGCGTGACGACGACTTCCTCTACGTGCTCCAGGAGGAGCCGGGCGAGGAGCTGCGAGCCAAGGTCGAAGAGGCGGTCCGACGGTGCCCGAAGCAAGCCATCACCCTCGAGGGCTGACGTCCGGCGGTCGTCGATGAACGGCGGGCTCGACCGCATCGTCGTGGTCGGGGCGTCGCTCGCTGGCCTGCGAGCGGCTGAGGAGCTCCGGGAGCAGGGCTTCGGCGGCTCGATCGCCATGATCGGCGAGGAGCTCCACCGCCCCTACGACCGTCCGCCGCTGTCGAAGCACGTCCTGGCCGGCAAGCGGACCTTCGACGACGTGGTGCTCGGCACCGCCGTCGGCAAGGTCGACGACCTCGACCTCGACTGGCACCTCGGCCAGACGGCCACCGGCCTCGACCTCGCCGGGCGCGACGTGTTGCTCGGCGGCGGCGACCGCGTGCCGTTCGACGGCCTGGTGATCGCCACCGGCTCCACCCCACGTCGCCTCCCCGGCACCGACCACCTGGCCGGCGTCTACACGCTGCGCACGATCGACGACTGCCTCGCTCTCCGCGCCGAGCTCGACGGGGGAGCGCGGAAGGTCGCCGTCGTGGGGGCGGGGTTCATCGGTGCCGAGGTGGCCGCCACCTGCCGCCAGCTCGGGCTCGACGTCACGCTCATCGAGGCCCTCCCGGTGCCGGTGGAGCGGGGGCTAGGGCCGCAGCTCGGCATGGTCGTCGCCGACCTCCACCGCGATCACGGCGTGGACGTCCGCCTCGGCGTGGGCGTGGTGAAGATCGAGGGCGACGAACGGGTGGAACGCGTCGTGCTCACCGACGGCGGCACGATCGAGGTCGACTTCGTGGTCGTCGGCATCGGCGTGGTCCCCAACACCGCCTGGCTCGAGGGCTCCGGCCTCACGATCGACAACGGCGTGGTGTGCGACAGCACCTGCCTGGCGGCCCCCGGCGTGGTCGCCGCCGGCGACGTGGCCCGGTGGACCAACGAGCGCTTCGGCGAAGTGATGCGCATCGAGCACTGGGACAACGCCGTGGAGATGGGCGCCTACGCCGGCCGCCGCCTCCTCGCCGGCGACGAGCCCATCGAGCCCTTCACGCCGGTGCCGTGGTTCTGGTCCGACCAGTACGACAAGAAGCTGCAGCTGGCCGGGCGGTCATCGGCCGGCGACGAGGTGGCCATCGTGGCCGGCAGCCTCGAGGAGCGGAAGTTCGTGGCCTTCTACGGGCGCGACGGCAAGGTCGTCGGCGTCCTCGGCATGAGCATGCCCGGCAAGGTGATGCGCTGGCGGAGCCTCGTGGAGGCCGCCACCCCGTGGGAGGAAGCCCTTGCGATCGCTGCCGGCTGACGGGTCGCCCACGTGAACGGCGTCGCGGGCCTCTTCTTCGCGTTCGGCCTCGTGGCCGCGGTGGTCGACTGGATCGCCGTCCACCGCGAGCGCAAGCCGCTCGAGTACCTGGCCAAGCCGGCCACCCTCGCGCTGTTCGTGGCAGCAGCCGCCAGCCTGGACCCCGTCGACCCCACTGTGCGGTCGTGGTTCGTGGCGGCCCTCGTGCTCAGCCTCCTCGGCGACGTGTTCCTCATGCTGCCGAAGGACCTCTTCGTGTTCGGTCTGGCCAGCTTCCTGCTCGGCCACATCGCCTACATCGTGGGCATGAACATCGACGGCCTCCAGGTCGACAAGGCCGGCATCGGCCTGGTGCTCGTGGCTGTCGCCGCCGCGGCGGTGGGCGTGGTGATCATGCGCTCCGTGGCGGCCGGCGAGGAGCGCGAGCTCCTCCTGCCGGTGATCGTCTACATGGTGGTGATCTCGGCGATGGTGGTGTGCGCCTTCGGCACGTGGCAGCTCACGGCCATCCTGGGCGCGCTGCTCTTCTACGCCAGCGATGCGCTCATCGCCTGGAACAAGTTCGTGCGGGAGCAGGCCAACGGCCGCCTCGCCGTGATGGTCACCTATCACCTGGCCCAGGCCGGGCTGCTGCTCAGCCTGACCTGAGCTGCGCCCCGAGGGCCACCGTCACCTGCATCCGCTCGAGGTGCTGGTCGAGCTGCTTGGCGCCCTGCGGCACCGGGTGGTCGGCCAGGAACGCCGTGACGCCGGCCGCCAGCGCCGGGTCGTGGATCGACCGGACGCCGTTGAGCATGCGGACGATGCTGTTCGACGGGAACCGCTCGAGGAGCTCGTCCCACCGGTCGGCCACGAGCTGCCAGGCCAGCGCCCCGTTGTCGCGGTTCGTGATGCACCCGGCGAGCAGGTAGGGGGCGTTCTGGGTGCGCACCTCCGGTGACGCTGCGAACTCGAGGGCCCGGGCGAACTGGTCGGGGTCACGCACCTCGGCCAGGGCGAAGAGGAACCGCTGCTCCTCCTGCGGGTTGCTGGCGTTGCGGTAGCGGTCGATCAGGGTCTCGACGATCCGGTTCTCGGCGTTCGCGCCCGCGGCGGCGGCCTTCACCACGGCAGCGGCCACGTTGGCCTCCACCGAGGCCCCGTCGGTGAGGATCTGCAGGAACAGGTCGAGCACCCGCGCCTGCGTGGCGGGGTCGGCGGCGGTGGTGGCCAGCGCCCCGATCAGCACGCCCCGGAGCTCGCGCTCGCGGTCAGTGTCGCCGGGACGCTCGTCCCACCCGAGGGCCTCGAGGGCCGGCCGGGCGAGCGCTCGCACGCGGGCCTGGTGGGCGGCACGGGCCTCCCCTTCGAGGATCCGTTCGATCTGGTCGAGGCCCCCGAGCAGGCGTCGCCACACGGCCACGTTGGTCTCGCCGGCCAGCGCGCCGGCGAGGTCGAGGAACTCCTCCACCGGGGATGCTCCGGCGAGCACGGCCACCCAGGTGTCGTCGACCAGGCCGTAGCGCTCGATGTCCGAGAGCTCGTCGAGGTGCTCGAGCATCGCGGTGCGCAGCGACCCGATGAGGCGGACCCGGTAGAAGCCGTGGCCGTTGGCGTTGGCGACCACCCACTTGATCGGCGAGTCGAGCCGCACCTGCGTGCTGTCCTCCTCGAGGAGCAGCGTGTTGGAGAACGTGCTCTTCGTGCCGGTGCCGTAGCGCAGTTGCAGCGGCACCGACCAGCGGCTCCGGTCCTCGCCGTGGTCGAGGTAGGTGAACCGCTCCTGGCTGACGCGGAGCTTCGTGTGGTCGTGGCTGAGCTCGAGGGTGATGATCGGGTAGCCGCCCTGGAAGATCCAGGAGTCCATGATCCGGCGCACGGGCTCGCCGGTGGCCGACTCGATGGCGTCCCACAGGTCGGTGGTCTCGGTGTTCCCGTACTGGTGGTCGACCATGTACTTCCGGATGCCCTTCCGGAAGGCGTCGGCACCCAGGTACTGCTCGAGCATGCGGACGACCGCGGCGCCCTTCTCGTAGGTGAGGACGTCGAACATCCCCTCGGCATCCTCGGGCGACACCACCGGGTACTCGATCGGGCGGGTGGTGCCGAGGGCGTCGGTGTCGAAGGCCACCGAGCGGGAGAGCCCGAAGTTGACCCACCGCTCCCAGTCGGGCCGGAAGGCGTCGGTGACCTTCATCTCCATGAAGGTGGCGAAGGCCTCGTTGAGCCAGATCCCGTTCCACCACTTCATCGTCACGAGGTCGCCGAACCACATGTGGGCCAGCTCGTGGGCGATGACGTCGACCACGTTCTGGAGCTCGGGCTGCGTGGTGCCCTCGGGATCGGCGAGGAGGAGGGTCTCCCGGAACGTCACGCAGCCGAGGTTCTCCATGGCGCCGAAGGCGAAGTCGGGGATGGCGACGAGGTCGAGGCTGTCGCCGGGGTAGGGGAGGGCGAAGTAGTCGGCGAGGTAGCGGAGCGAGAAGGCGCCGACCTCGGCCCCGAACGGCGTGAGGTGTTGCTTGCCGGGGGGCGACACGATCCGCAGCGGCGTGCCGTCGACGTCCACGGCGACGGTGGCCTCGAGCGGGCCGACCACGAACGCCACGAGGTAGGTGGACATCACCATCGAGTCGGCGAAGCGGATCAGCCGGAGCCCGTCGACCACCTCGTCGGACACCACCGCGGCGTTCGACACCGCCTCCAGGGAAGGATCGATGCGGAGGGTGACGGCGAAGGCCGCCTTGCAGTCGGGCTCGTCCCAGCACGGGAAGGCTCGTCGGGCGTCGGTGGCCTCGAACTGCGTGCAGACGATCACCCGCTCGGCGCCGGCCTCGTCGGTGAACGTCGAGCGGTAGAAGCCCCGCAGCTTGTCGTTGAGGATCCCGGTGAACCGGAGCGACACCACCGCAGGACCCTTCGGGAGGGACTCGTTGAGCAGGAGGTGGGCCCGCTGGGTCTCCTCCTCGAGCGTGACGGTGGCCTCGAGTCGGTGGTCGCCCACCGTCACCCACGCCTGCTGGATCTCCAGCTCGATGGCGTTCAGCGTGACGTGGAGGGTGTCCTCGTGGACGTCGACCTCGATGTCGACCTCGCCCGCGAAGGTGGCGGCGTCGAGGTCAGGACTGAGCGTGAGGTCGTAGCGGCGGGGGAGGACGGTGCGGGGGAGGCGGTGGGGGTTGGTGTCGTCGGCCACCGGCGCAGGCTACCGAGGGACCGGCGGCGGGGGATCCGGCACTACCCTGGCCCGCCGTGACCGCCACCCCGCCCCCCGCCGCCACCGTCGACGTCGTCGGCATCGGCAACGCCCTCGTCGACGTCCTCAGCCACGAGGACGACGCCTTCATCCAGGCCCACGGCCTCGAGCGAGGCGCCATGACGCTCATCGACACCGATCGGGCCGAGTCGCTCTACGCGGCGATGGGCTCCGGCATCGAGGTGTCGGGCGGATCGGCGGCCAACACCATCTCGGGCGTGGCCAGCTTCGGCGGCACGGCGGCGTACATCGGCCGGGTGTTCGACGACCAGCTCGGGGCGGTGTTCGCCCACGACCTGCGCTCCACCGGCGTGTCGTTCGACTGCCCGCCGGCCACCGACGGCCCGCCCACCGGCCGCTGCCTGATCATCGTCACCCCCGACGCCCAGCGAACGATGAACACCTACCTGGGGAGCTCCGAGTTCTTCGGGCCCGACCAGGTCGACGGCGAGCTCATCGCCAGCGCCCAGGTCACCTACCTCGAGGGCTACCTGTTCGACCGCCCCGAGGCTCAGGAGGCCTACTGGAAGGCCAGCCGCATCGCCCACGACGCCGGCCGCCGCGTGAGCCTCACGCTGTCCGACACCTTCTGCGTGGAACGGCACCGGTCGGCGTGGCGCGACCTCGTCGCCGACCAGGTCGACGTCCTCTTCGCCAACGAGCACGAGGCCATGGCCCTCTACGAGGTGGGCACCGTCGAGGAGGCCATCAAGGCCGTGCAGGCCGACGTGGACATCGCCGCGGTCACCTGCGGCCCGAAGGGTTCGGTCATCGTCACGCCCGACGAGCTCATCGAGGTGCCGGCCCACCCGGTGGAGCACGTGGTCGACACCACCGGGGCCGGCGACCTCTACGCGGCCGGGTTCCTGTTCGGGCTCACCCAGGGTCGCTCGCTCGGCGACTGCGGCCGGCTCGGCTCCATCGCGGCCTCGGCGGTGCTCGGTCACACCGGCGCCCGCCCCGGCTTGTCACTGGCCCAGCTGGCCGAGGTGCTCGGCACCTGATGACCGACGGCACCCCCGATCCGTGGGTGCTCGTCGGGGAGGCGGCGACGGCGATCGCCTCCCGCACCGGCGTGGCCGGGCACGACGTGGCTGTGGTGCTGGGGTCGGGATGGGGTGGCGCCGCCGAACAGTTCGGCGAGGTGGTGGCCGAGGTTCCGGTCGGTGAGGTGCCGGGGTTCACGGAGCCCACGGTCGACGGCCACGGCAGCACGCTGCGCTCGATCCGCACCGCCGGCGGTCGAGCCGTCCTGGTGCTCGGCGGCCGGGTCCACGCCTACGAGGGCCACCCGGCCGCGGCGGTGGTGCACGGGGTGCGTGCCGCGGTGGCGGCCGGCTGCCGGGTGGTCGTGGTCACCAATGCCGCGGGGGGCCTGCGACCCGGCCTGACGGTCGGCCAACCGGTGCTCATCGCCGACCACCTCAACCTCACCGGGTCGTCACCGCTGCGGGGCACCAACGCGCCGGTCGAGCTCGGCTACCCACGGTTCCCCGATCTCACCGACGCCTACGCGGCCCGGCTGCGGGCCATCGCCCACGAGGTCGACCCGTCGCTCGAGGAGGGCACCTACGCGGGTGTCTCGGGTCCGGAGTACGAGACACCGGCCGAGATCCGGATGCTCCAGACCCTCGGGGCCGACCTGGTGGGGATGAGCACGGTGCACGAGGTCATCGCCGCCAACCACGCGGGGGCCGAGGTGCTGGGCCTGTCGCTCGTCACCAACCTGGCCGCCGGCCTCGGCGACGGTGCCCTCGATCACGCCGACGTGCTCGCGGCCGGGGGAGCGGCGGCGAGGGCGATGGGCGACCTCCTCGCCGAGGTCGTCGGCCGCCTCTGAACGATGGAGCGCGGATGAGCCCGGTCGAGGAACCGCTGCGGTTCGGCACCGCCGGCCTCCGCGGCCCGCTGGGTGACGGCCCGGGGCACATGAACGTGGACACGGTGGCCCACGCCACCGCTGGCGTGGCTCGCTGGCTCCGGGCCGATGACCGACCCGGTTCCGTGGTCGTCGGACGCGACGCCCGCCACGGCAGCGCCGAGTTCGCGGCGACCACCGCCGGGGTGTTCGCTGCGGCGGGCTTCGAGGTCCACTGGTTCGACGAGCCGCTCCCCACCCCGGTGGTCGCGTTCGCGGTGCGGCACCTCGGCGCGGTCGCCGGGGTGGTGATCACGGCCAGCCACAACCCGGCCGGTGACAACGGCTACAAGCTCTACCTGGGCGACGGCGCCCAGATCATCCCGCCCGTCGACGGCGAGATCGAGGATCTCATCGACGAGGTGCGAGCGGCCGAGGCCCCGCCGGAGCGAGCCGCCGTCGAACCGTCGCCCGGCGCGCCGATCGTGGCCGCCTACCTGGCTGGCGCGATGGAGGTGGTCGATCCTGCGACACCACGCGAGCTGCGGGTGGTCGCCACCGCCATGCATGGTGTGGGGGCGCCCGTGCTGCGAGCGGCGTTCGCCGAGGCCGGGTTCGATCCGCCCATCGAGGTGGCCGCGCAGGGCGACCCCGACCCCGACTTCCCGACCGTGGCGTTCCCGAACCCCGAGGAGCCCGGGGCCCTCGACCTGGCCCTGGCGCTGGGGACCGCCGAGCGGGCCGACCTCGTCGTGGCCAACGACCCCGACGCCGACCGTCTCGCCGCCGCGGTGCCGACCGACCCCGACCGGACGGCATGGCGGCCGCTCACCGGCGACGAGCTCGGTGCCCTCCTCGCCGACCACCTCCTGCGTCGCCGGTCGCCCGGCCCCGATGCGGTGGTGGCCACCACGGTGGTGTCGGGCCGGCTGCTGCAGGCCATGGCGGCCGAGGCCGGCGTGCCGTACGTGGAGACCCTCACCGGCTTCAAGTGGGTCACCCGTGCGCCGGGTCCGGGTCGTCGCCTCCTGTTCGGCTACGAGGAAGCCCTCGGCTACAGCGTCACCGATCTGGTGCGCGACAAGGACGGCATCACCGCCGCCCTCGTGCTGGCGGAGCTGGCCGCCATCGAGCGCGACGCCGGCCGCACGCTGCTCGACCGGCTCGACGACCTCCACCGCCGGTTCGGGGCCCACCACACCGCCCAACGGTCGCTCCGGGTGCCGGGGGCCGACTGGCTCGTACGGGTCACGGCGACGATGGCCTCGCTCCGCGCCACGCCGCCGAGCGAGATCGCCGGACGGGTCGTGCAGTCCGTGGAGGACCTCCTCACCGGCGAGCGCCTGCCGGCGTCGGACGTGCTGATCTGGCAGCTCGACGGCGTTCGGCTCGTGGTCCGCCCGAGCGGCACCGAGCCGAAGCTCAAGTGCTACGCCGAGGCCGTCGTGCCGGAGGCCGGGGACCTCGAGTCGGCGCGGGCGCAGGCCGCTGCCGCGGTCGAGGATGCGCTGACGGCCACCTTCGCCCTCCTCGGGGAGCGGGGCCTCGGCGGCTGAGCCGGTCGCCTTATCGGTATACTCTTTCGCCGATCACGATCCTGGTGATCCCACGAGACGAGGAGAGGTCTCCACCATGGAGGTCCGTGAGATCGAGTTCGAGGTGGGCGACGACCACGTCGCCACCATCACCCTGAACCGGCCCGACGCCTACAACGCCTTCACCGACCGCATGGCTGAGGAGATGGCCTGGGCGTGGGCCACGGTGCGCGACACCGACGACATCCACGCCGTGGTGCTCCGAGCCAACGGCGAGAAGGCCTTCTGCACCGGCGCCGACGTGAAGGGCGGCGCGACCTGGTTCTTCTCCTCGAACGTGTGGAACACCTTCGATCCCGGCGTGACGCTCTCCCCGAAGTTCCACCACAAGGTCTGGAAGCCGGTGATCGTGGCGGTGCACGGCCTGTGCGCCGGCGGCGGCCAGTACTTCCTCAACGAGGCCGACATCATCATCGCGGCCGACGACGCCCAGTTCTTCGATCCCCACGCCAACGTGGGGATCGTGTCGGCCCTCGAGCCCATCGGGATGCTCCACCGCGGCGTGCCGCTCGGCGACGTCCTCCGGTGGGCGCTCATGGGCACCGAGGAGCGCATCACCGCCGATACCGCACTCCGGCTCGGCCTGGTCACCGAGGTGGTCCCGCGCTCCGACCTGCGGGACCGGGCCCACGCGGTGGCCTCGGCCATCGCAGCGCGCGACACCATCGCCATCCAGGGTTCGGTGCGGGCCATCTGGGAGTCGCTCGACCTGACCCGCACCATGGGCCTGCAGAACGGCATGGCCTACACCCACATCGGCAACCCGAAGCCCGGCGACGACCGGCAGAGGACCCCGCTCCGCAACGAGAAGCCGACCCGCCGGTAGCTCTACGAAGCACCCGTCGGGCCGCAGCCTCTGATGCCGGTCAGCGCCGGCGAGGGCGGGGCCCTTCGTAGACCGTGAGGGCCGAGCCGGAGTCGATCGCTGGCGGCATCCGCTCGAGGTGCTGCGACCACAGCTCACGGGCCGCGTCGGCGTCGCCGGCCTCGATCAGGTCGATGAGTTGCCGGTACTGGTCGAGGCACCAGGCCTTGAACTCGGCGTCGAGCTGCGTGCCGTGGTCGGGCGCGTAGGTGCCGCTGAGGGCTCGCGCCTCGACCTGCACGAGCTGGTGCAGCAGCGCCGAGAGGAACCCGAGCGTGCGGTTGCCGCAGGCCTGCACGAGGCAGTGCAGGAAGGCTGTCGCTTCGTCCGTGAAGGTGTGCACGTCGGCCGACGCCGCAACGGCCTCGACCTGGGCCCGCAGCGCAGCCACGTCATCTGGGGTGGCGGCGCCGGCCGCCATCGCCACGGCGCCCGGTTGGAGCACCTGCAGCGCAGCCATGAGGTCGCCGAGGTGCACGTCCTGCATCTGCAGGTAGAGGCCGGTGCGGCGGGCGAGGGTGGTGACGTCGGGCTCGCGCACCTGGGCGCCACCATTGACGCCGCGCACCACGGTGACGAGGCCGTCCGACTCGAGGATGCGCAGGGCTTCACGCATCGTGGGACGGGCCACGCCGAACTCGGCGAGGAGGGCCGACTCCGATGGCAGCATGTCGCCTGGGCGGAGCGCCCCTGTGGCGATCCGGCCGCGGATCTGTTCGGCCACGGCCTCGCTCGCGGTGCGCGCCGTCCCGCGGGGAGACGGGCTCATCCGGGACCTGCCACCGACATGGCAGCAGTATCGCACCTGGGCGCCGAGCGACGTTGACAAATCACTAGCGGTTTCGGCACGCTGTGGCGACGACGCTGAGGGGAGCTCGCGCATGCCGGACGTGCCCGACGACATCTACTACGACCCGTGGAACTTCGAGATCGACACCGATCCGTACCCGCTGTGGCGTCGGATGCGCGAGGAGGCACCGCTCTACTACAACGAGAAGCACGACTTCTGGGCCGTGAGCCGCTTCGACGACGTCGAGCAGGTGATGGTCGACTTCGAGACCTACATCTCGGGCAAGGGCTCGGTGCTCGACGCCATCAAGCTCGGCATCCCGATCATGCCCGGCAACATCCTCATGGAGGACCCGCCGGCCCACGACATGCACCGCGCCCTCCTGTCTCGCGTGTTCACGCCCAAGCGCATGGAGGGCATCTCGGACGAGGTGCGGGCCTTCTGCACCGAGCGCCTCGACCCCCTCGTCGGCACCGGAACGTTCGACTTCGTGAAGGACCTCGGCGCCTACATGCCGATGCGCACGATCGGCATGCTCCTCGGCATCCCCGAGGAGCACCAGGAGGCCATCCGCGACGAGATGGACCGGGCCATGACCCTCGCCGACGACGGCGGCCTCCCCGACATCGACTTCACCCTCAGCGTGCTGTCGGGCCAGATCTTCGACGACTACGTCACCTGGAGGGAGGACCACCCGTCCGACGACCTGATGACCGTCCTGCTCGACATCGAGTTCGAGGACGAGACGGGCACGGTCCGCCGCCTCCGCCGCGACGAGATCCTCGGCTACGTCGGCCTGGTGGCGTCAGCCGGCAACGAGACCACCACCCGCCTCATCGGCTGGACCGGCAAGGTGCTCGCCGAGCACCCCGACCAGCGGGCCGAGATCGTGGCCGACCCCAGCCTCATCAAGCCGGCCATCGAGGAGATCCTCCGCTTCGAAGCTCCGTCGCCGGTGCAGGCGCGGTACATGACGAAGGACGTGCAGTGGTACGGCGAGACGGTGCCCGAGGGCTCCGTGATGGTGCTCCTCAACGGCTCGGGCAACCGCGATGACCGCAAGTTCCCGAACGGCGACACCTTCGACATCCACCGTCGGATCGACCACCACCTCACGTTCGGGTACGGCCTGCACTTCTGCCTCGGTGCGTCGCTGGCCCGGCTCGAGGGCCGCATCGCGCTCGAAGAGGTGATCAAGCGGTTCCCCACCTGGGACATCGACTGGGACAACGCCCACCAGGCCCACACCAGCACCGTGCGGGGCTGGCACAAGATGCCCGTCTTCACGTCCTGACGACGCCGCGCTCAGAAGGGGCTGTCGGGCCCGAACAGGCTCCACCCGCCGTGGTCGGCCCTCGTCCAACCGCTGGACGCCCAGGTGCCGCCGTCCACCGGCACCACCGCGCCGTTCACGTAGCTCGCCGCCGGCGAGCACAGGAAGGCGATCACCTCACCGACGTCCTCGATGCGACCCTCCCGGGCCATTGGCACGTAGGCCTCGAGGCGGGCCTGCAGTTCGGGCGGCCGGGCCGGCAGGGGATCGGGGTACGGGCCCTTCGGGAACCCGGCGTTGCCCGGCGTGCTGATCCAGTCCGGCGTGACGACGTTGGAGCGGATGCCGTGCTCGGCCAGCTCCACTGCCATGGTGCGGGTGAAGCTCACCATGGCCGCCTTGCACGCGGCGTACACCGCGAACATCGGTGCCGCCCGGGTGGCCTCGATGCTGGCGACGTTGACGATCGAGCCGCCCCGACCGCCCTCGATCATCACCGGGGCCGCCGCCGCGGTGGCGGTGAGGAAGCTGCCGAGGTTGAGGTCGAGGTGCCGCCGGCGACTCGACTCGCTCTGCTCGAGGAACCGCGACGCCCGAACGCCGCCGACGTTGTTCACGAGGATGTCGATCCGGCCGAGCTGCTCGGCGGCGGCCTGCACGGCGGCGGTGGTGGCCTCGCCGTCGAGGAGATCGACGACGATCGGTGCGGCCTGCACCCCGAGGGCCTCGATGCGGGCCACGGCCGTGGCGGCCCGGTCGGCATCGATGTCGAGCACCCCTATGTCGACCCCCCGGGCAGCCAGCGACATCGCCGCGCCGAGGCCGATGCCCGACGCGCCGCCGGTCACGACGGCCACCTGGCCCCGGATGCCGTCCGGATCGTTGCTCATCTCGGCCCCCGTCCCCAGCTGCCCATCGAACAGGTTGCGTACCAGATCAGCCGGGGACGAGGGAGGCAAACCACGCGCGTGCTTGTCCAGGCCGCTCGATCGGGACCACACCTTCGGTATCGTCCCGCCGTGCCCAGACTCCGAGAGATCCCCC
>JALYWQ010000273.1 GCA_030852625.1 Actinomycetota bacterium | reverse complement strand
CGGCAACCGCAGCCGCCGCAGCAGCCGCCACCGCGGCCGCCCGTGGCGCGAACCGTCGAGGAAGACGGCGCGGCGCGAGGTCGATCGTGGCTGCGATCGGTGTACTCGGGCCGTCCACCGGCGTCTGCTCGGCAACCGCCGAGAAGGTGGCCCGGAGGCGGTCGGTGAGGGCGGGATCGACGGGGAGGTCGAGGTCGTTCACGGGTGGAGCTCCTTGGCGAGGCGACGAAGGGCCCGGTGCAGCAGCGACTTCACGGTGCCGATGGGCTTGTCGAGGGTGGTGGCGATGACCGCGAGCGGAAGGTCCTCGTAGAAGCGGAGGACGACGACCGCTCGCTGGTCAGGGGGGAGGGCCCGGACCAGGCGCCAGGTCTCGTCGAGCTCCGGTGGGAGGACGACGGGGACCGGGCCGCGTCGAGCCGCGTGCCGCTGTTCGACACCTCGACGACGCTGGGTCTTGCGGGCCAGGTTGACGACGACACCCCGCAGGTAGGCGGCTCGGTCGTCGACGGCGTGGTGCCGCTGGTGCAGCACCACGAAGGCCTCCTGGACCACCTCCTCGGCCAGGGCGGCCGAGCCGGTGAGGAGGTGGGCCAGACGCAGCAGTCGAGGTCGGGCGTCGACGAAGAGCTCGTCGAAGCTCGGCGCGGCAGCGGTGTCAGGCCCCATGCCCGTAGGTTCCCTTGCCACCCCGGAAAGGTTGCACCCGCGTTGTCGCCCGGAGGGTCAGACCCACCAGGTGGAGCGGGTGCGGCGGCGTCGGACCCGCTCGTGGGGCAGCTCGGGCAGCACCGTGCCGTCGCTCTCGCGTCGCAGCCGGTAACCGACCTCGGTGACCTCCTCGACGATGAAGCCACCCTGCCAGGACCCGTCGAACTCCGACCGCACCTCCACGTGGGCGTCGACGGGCAGGCTGGGGCCCATCGCCCGTCCCTCCGGCGTCCCCCCGTCGGTCATCACCGGATCGTACGTGGCTACCCTCACTCCGGAATGTCTTCCGCCACCACGATGCCGATGCTGAGGAAGGCGCTGAAGTCGTCGGCGCCGAGCCTGCAGGTGGAGCGACGCCTGTGGGCCGAGGGCCACGACGTCGTGGTGGGGATCGACGAGGTGGGCCGCGGTGCCTGGGCCGGACCGCTCACGCTCGGCGTGGCGGTGGTGCCGAAGGACCGACGGGTCAACAAGATCCGCGACTCGAAGATGCTCACCGAGCCCGAGCGGGAGGTGCTGTTCGACCGGGTGGCGGGCTGGTGCGAGGCCTGGGCGGTCGGCCACGCCAGCGAGCAGGAGTGCGACGAGCTCGGCATGTCCGAGGCCCAACGGCTGGCCGCCCGACGGGCCCTCGACGAGCTGGGGGTCGAACCCACCAAGGTGCTGCTCGACGGCAAATGGGACTTCGTGGGCGACGGCCGCAGCGAGATGCTCGTGAAGGGCGACGCCCGGTGCCTGTCGATCGCGGCGGCGTCGATCCTGGCCAAGGTCACGCGCGATCGCATCATGCGGGCCGCCGCCGAGCACCACCCGCTGTGGAACTTCGAGCAGAACAAGGGCTACCCGTGCCCCCGCCACAAGGAGGCGCTGCGGGGCGTCGGGCCGTCGGCCATCCACCGCACCAGCTGGGTGTTCATGGACCACCTGCCCTGGACCGGGTTGCCCCGGTTCGTGCCACCGCCGCCGATCGACCCCGCCCTCCGCTACCAGCAAGCGCTGTTCTGATGGACGCCCAACCGCTCCCCGACGAGCTGGTGGGCTCCTTGCGACGGATGCTCGGCGACCTCCGGCGCATCGAGCTGGCCGCCGAAGCCTGGCCGTCGGTCGCCGGCGACCTGGCCACCCTCGAGGCCACCATCGCCAGGGGCGACGAGGTGGCCCTGCGCCGAGCCCTCCTCCCGCTCACCCAGGCCGCCTTCGAGGGCAAGGTGCGAGGCCGGCTGGCCGGCGCCGACCGCCGCGCTGCCTTCGTCACCGCCACGAAGCCCACCAGTTCCCTGCCGGTGGTCGGGGCCGTGTGCGGCGCCATCCTCCTCGTGCTCGGCTACCTGCTCGGCGGTGCCATCGGGCTCACCGTCACCTTCCTGTTCGCGGTGTTCATCTTCGGCATCGCCGTGGCCGGCACCCGCACCAACGCCGAGCGGACCGAGGAGCGGCGGGCTCGCCGGGTGTCGCCCAACCGGGAGGCCACCGAGCGGGCGCCGGCGGCCGTGGTGGCGGCCATCCGCCAGATCGAAGCCGAGCTGGGCTTGCGGCCCTACCTCGGCCCCGACCGCGGACCGGAGCACGGTGGCTGAGGCCACGCGATCCCGGGCGCTGGCGCCGATCCTGCTCGTCGCGTGGACCGTCCTCGTCTGGACCACCCGCATCCGCAACATCGCCGGCGACGACGAGCTCACCGGCGGCGACCGGGCCGGCCGCCTCGCCCTGGCGCTGTCGTTCACCGTGCTCGCCGCCGCGGTCGGGTGGGCCTGGTGGCGACGATCCAGCTGGCTGCGCCCGGCCGTCCTGGTCCTCGCCGGCTGGACCATCGGCGTGTGGATCGCCCGGGTGATCGGCATCGCCACCGGCGATCACGACACCGCGTTCGTGGTCGTGCACACCGTCCTCGGCGTCGTGTCGGCCGGACTCGCCGCGGTAGCCTGCCGCCACCATGGGTCAGCCGATCACCGTCATCGAGAAGCCGTCGAGCAACCCGGCGGTGCTGCGCTTCGAGACCAACCGTCCCCTCTCGGGGATGGGGCATGAGCGCTACACCGAACCGCCGGCCGAGATCCTCCAGCGCCCGGTCGACGAGCTAGCTCGCCGGCTGTTCGCCGCCGGCGGCGTGAACACCGTCCACGTCAACGGCTCGGTGGTCACCGTCACCCTCGGCGGGGGTCGCACCGGCGCCGGCCTGGGCGACGTCGTGCGCAACCTGTTCCTGCACTACGGCGAGCAGCCCGAGGCACCGGCGGTCACCCCGCCGACCGACGAGGCCGATCGCACCCCGGAGATGGTCGCCGACACCGCCGACACGCCCGCCGCCCAGGCCGCGGAGGAGCCGGCAGCAGCCGATCCGCCGGCGGACGAGGAGGTCGGCCACGCCGCCGAGGCCGAGGTGCCCGCCAGCGCACCTGCGGACGACGCACCTGCGGACGACGAGAAGGTCGGCGACGCCTGAGCCGATGAGCTCAGAACGCGCCGTGCTGCAACCGCTCCGCGTCGGGGGCACCACGGCGCTGCGGAACCGGCTCTACCGGGCCCCGGTGCTCGAGGGCGCCGGTGACGGTGACGACGTCGCCGACAACTACGCCAAGCACTTCGTCGCCAACGCCGAGTCCGGCGTCGGCCTCGTGATCCAGGGCAGCTCGTGCATCTACGACGAGGGCCGCACGTCGCCGGGCATGACGATCGTGAGCACCCGGGAGCGCATGCTGCGGATGGCGCCGATGGTTGACGCCGTGCACCAGGCCGGCGCGTCGATCTGGATCCAGGTGGGCCACGGCGGCCTGTTCTCGATGGAGGCCTGGCACGAGCCCTACGCCAGCACCGCCGGCCCGCTGCTCGTGGCGTCGAAGCCCCCGCTGGCGCTGCGACCGATGTTCGCCCGTCGCCGGCTCCACGTGATGTCGGCCGACGAGGTGCGGCAGTTGGCCGTCGACTACGGCAACGCCGCCATGTGGGCCCGGGAGGCGGGCTACGACGGCATGCAGCTCGGCTCGAGCAACGCCAAGCTGCTCGACCAGTTCCTGTCGCCGTTCTGGAACCGGCGTGACGACGAGTTCGGCGGTTCGCTCGAACAACGGGCCTCGGTGCTCCGGCTGATCCGGGAGGCCTGTGCGGAGCGGGCCGGCGCCGACTTCACCGTCACCGTGAAGGTGCCGATCGGCGAGAAGGCCCCGCCGTTCACGGCCCACACCACGTGGGACGAGGGCCTGCGGCTGGCCAAGCTGGTGGAGGAGCTCGGGTACGACTCCGTCACGCCGGTGGAGGTGAGCGTCTTCCCCGACACCACCCTCTCGCGGGGCGGCACGCCGAACTCGCTCTGGAAGAACAAGGCCATGCAGACCCGCTTCCGGGCCGCCGCGCCGAAGCGCCTCGAGCGGGCCGTGGTCACCGGCGGCTACGTGATCGGCGGGGTGACCGCACCGTTCAAGCCGGTGTGGAACCGCTCCCGCTTCATCGCCACCAAGGCTGCGGTGTCGATCCCGGTGCTCGCCGTCGGCGGCATCCGCGACACCCACGAGGTCGACGAGATCCTCGAGAACGGCCAAGCCGACCTCGTGGGCATCGGCCGCCCCTTCTACGCCGAGCCCGACCTTCCCGAGCGCATCCTCGGCGGCCGCCCCGAACCGGGCCTCTGCCAGTACTCCAACCTCTGCGTCCCGGCCCAGATGCTCGGGATGAAGGGCAACTGCTACAACCCCGACGTCATCAAGCAACGCCGCCAGCAGTCGGCCTGATCGCCGCTGTGGTCGGGCGGCACCGGGCTCAGGTGAAGCGGGTGACCCAGCCTTCCTGGCGGAAGCGGCGCAGCTGGCGCAGCACGAACCAGAACGCGAGGACCACCGCCACCACCGAACCCGCGGTGGCGATCACGAGGTCGCCGGTGGCCACGGCGCCGCCCTCGATCCCGGCCCGCGTGGCGTCGAAGGCCCGGGTCAGCGGGATCACCTTGGCCACCGCTTGGAGGCCGCCGGGCAGGGCCTCGGTCGGGTAGAAGACGCCCGACAGCGGCATGAGCAATACGAGGACGCCCCACGAGAACACCTCGGCGCTGTCGCCGTACTGCAGCGTGAGCCCCACGACGAAGAGGGCGACGGCCCAGCCAAAGAGCAGCAGCACGGCGGCGGCCGGGACGAGGGTCCATCCCGCCGCGTCGGGGTCGACCGCGTAGAGGCTCACACCGACGCCGCCGATGAGGACGACGGCGATCAGGGTGCGGATGAGCCCGACGATGCCGAGCGCGATGGCGTAGTCGAGCTCGCGCACCGGGGTGGTGAGGAGGTTGAGGACGTTCTTCGTCCACACCTCCTCGAGGAACCCGAGAGAGCCGGCCAGGGTGAGCTGCCACACGAGGTGGAAGAGGAGGATGCCGGTGAAGAGCACCTGCACGGGCCCGTCGCCCTCGCCGTAGGCCACGCCGATCGAGGAGAACAGCACGGCGTCGACGATGGGGAGGGCCAGCAGCAGGAACCACATGGCGGGGTTGCGGTACTGCACGAGGAGCTGTCGGCGGACGACGGCGTTGACCCGTCGCCAGCTCACCCCGCCGAGGTCCGGCCGGTCGATCGTCGGCGCGGTCACAGCTGGCGCTCCCGGAGCTCGGCGGCCTCGGCCAGGAAGCGGTCCTCGAGGGAGGCGTGCCCGGCCTCGGCGGCCACCACCTCGGGGGGACCGTTGGCGATCACCCGTCCGGCCCGCAGGAACACGACCCGCTCGGTGAGCGTTTCCACCTCCCGCATGTCGTGGGTGGTCATGAGGAGGGCGGTGCGGTGCTCCTCGTTGAGCCGGGCCAGCCGGTCGCGCACGCGGAAGGCGATGTCGGGGTCGAGCGAGGCGGTCGGCTCGTCGAGGACGAGGAGGCGGGGTTGGTGGAGGGTGGCCTTGGCGATCCCCACCAGGGTGCGCTGGCCCGACGACAGCATCATGCAGAGCTTGTCCCGGAGGTAGCCGAGCTCGAGCTCCTCGATGGCCCGCTCCACGGCGCCGGCGGGGTCGTCCAGCTCGGACAGGTCGGCGAAGAACCGGAGCGCCTCCACCACCTTGAGGCGGTCGGGGAGGGGCAGGTAACCAGCAGCGAAGCCGACGGCCCGCATGGCGAGCGGTCGTTCGGCCGGCAGCGCGTGGCCGGCGATGTGGACGGTGCCGGCGTCGGGTTCGATGGCGCCGAGCACCATGAGCAGGGTGGTGGTCTTGCCGGCGCCGTTCGGCCCGATGATCGACACCCGCTCACCGGCGCCGACGTGGAGGTCGACGCCATCGACGGCACGGAAGTCGCCGAAGGACTTCACGAGGCCTTCCGCCGCCAGGAGCTCGCTCATGGCGAGAGTCTGGCCGCCGGATGGCCGGATCCCATGGTCTTTTCCGGGGCCGCTTGACGTAGGCGAACAGGTGTTCGATGCTGTCGGCATGGCGTTGGAGGAGGCGCTCGATCCGAAGGGGTTGGCTGCGTTGGGCGCGCGCGTCAGCCCCACCGTCCTCGCCCGCCAGCAGGAGCACCTGCCGGTGCTGTCGGCCCTCGAGCCGCTGCTGCCCGGGGCGGGCCTCCGGCGGGGCACCTCGGTGGGCGTGGCCGCCGATCCCGGCGCGGGTGGGGCCACGTCGCTGGCCCTCGCCCTCGCCGTGGCGGCGTCGGGGGCCGGGTCGTGGGTCGCGGCCGTCGGCCTGCCCTCGCTGGGCCTGGTGGCGGCCGACGAGCTGGGCATCGCCCTCGAGCGGCTGGTGCTCGTGGCCCGACCGGAGCGGGAGGCGTGGGGGAGCGT
>JALYWQ010000209.1 GCA_030852625.1 Actinomycetota bacterium | reverse complement strand
GCCGTAGCCGTCGCCGAACCAGGAGCCATCGATCCGCCAGCGCGCTGCGCGTGGGCGGAGTCCGCCGATGGCGAGCAGCGACCGGACGCCCGCCTCGATGCCTCGGAGGACCGCAGTGTTGGTGACGATGACGTCGGCCACCCGCACCGCAACGACCTCGGCCTTCCGCCACCCTGCCGCGGCCAGGCCGACCGCCAGGCCGACCGACGAGCCGCCTGAGCCAAGGGCCACCACGACGACCTCGGGCTCCTCCCATCCTTGGAGCGCGAACCCGGCCGCCAGCTCGAGCCCCGCGCCCACGTAGCCGAGCACGCCGACCGGGGTGGAGCCGCCGGGGGTGACGAGGGTGGCGCCACCGGGGGCCAACCGGGCCCAGCGCCGCGCCAGCACGAACGGCATCGCCGTGGAGCTGGGAGCCTCGGTGAACCGCACGCCGAGCTCCGTGGCCCGGTCCCGCATGGCCTCGACGTGGGGGGTGATCGGCTGGGGGAAGCGCACGGCCTCGACCGCCAGGCCGAGCCGTTGGGCGTGCACGGCGGTGGCGACCACGTGGTGGCTCCCGATGGCGCCGGCCGTGAGCACGGGACCACCCCGGCGGGCGGCGATGGCGAGCAGGTGCTCCAGCTTGCGGACCTTGTTCCCGCCGTAGCGGGAATCGGTGAGGTCGTCGCGCTGGACCCACAGCCGATCACCGAGCCGCTCCACGGCGGTGGGGATGCCGTCGGCCAACGGGATGAACGGCACGATGTCGCCGAGCCGGGGTGCGGCGCGGAAGAGGGCCCGTTCGTCGATGCCGACGTCGGTCACGTGCCCGGCCACCGCCCGGGGTTCATGCGCCGCTCGGGGTCGAGGGCGTCGCGCACCCGGGTGAGCAACGCCGTCCAGCCCGGGTCGGCCCGCTCCACGATCTTGGTGGCGGCTTCCGCAGATGCCTTGTAGGGGACGTAGCCGTGATCGAGGACGATGTCGGCCACCTCACCCATGCAGGCCCGAACCCGCGCCACCTCCTCGGGGTCGGCCCGGTCGAAGCACACCACGTAGCGGAGCACGTGGTAGCGCCCGCCCTCCATGGGACGGGCCACGAGGAAGGGCGGGAAGCCGTGCCGCTCGAGGGAGGCCAGCCCGGCTTCGGCGCCGGCCACCCACTGCGCCGGCGGTCCGTAGGAGCCCACCCAGGCCAGGCCCCCGCCGGGGAAGTCGAGCAGGAAGTCGAGCGTCGTGGGCAGCTCGGCCAGCTTGGCCATGCCGG
Source organism: Actinomycetota bacterium (assembly GCA_030852625.1). Lineage (GTDB taxonomy): Bacteria > Actinomycetota > Acidimicrobiia > Acidimicrobiales > VFJN01 > VFJN01. Next base: position 4,960 of record JALYWQ010000209.1, on the reverse strand, counting down.
GCATGAGCTTCACGAGGTGGGCGACCTCGAAGGGCGGGTCGGTGCCGGCTTCGTCGAGGAGCTGGCGGGCCATCGCCTCCCGAGCGGCCAGCTCGGCGGCGGTGGCACCGGTGAGGTCGATGAACAGGAAGGCCATCGGCTCGTCGTCGGCGCGCACCAGGTCGCGCGTGGCGCCGAAGAGCAACTTGGCCGACGGCCAGGTCATGCACCCGACGTCGTCGACCGACCCGGTGCGAGCGAGCGACCGCATGGCGGCCTGGGCGGCCTCGAGCGACCAGGCGAAGGAGAACCACCTCGTCCGGTGGGGGGGCTTGGGCACGAGGGCCAGGCCACCGCGGAGGACGATGCCCGTGGTCCCCTGCGTGGACACGAAGAGGCCGGTGAGGTCGGGCAGTGGGGCTCGGGCGAACCACGAGTCGACGACCCCACCGGTGCCGGTGCGCACCACCGTGCCGTCGGCCAGCACGGCTTCGACGCCGGTGAGCCAGCGCCCCATCGCCCCGCCCGGGAGCGACAGGTTGTTGAGTCCGTCGAGCAGGGCGTTCATCAGCACCGACGTGAACGGCGGCGCGAAGGGATAGGTGTAGGCGAGGTCGGGGTGGTGCTCGTCGAGGTGGGCCTTCAGCTGCTCGAACGTGACCCCGGGCTCCACGATCGCCGTCATGGTGTCGGCATCGATCTCGAGGCCGTCGAGGCGCTTGAGGTCGAGCACGATGCCGCCGTGGGGGATGGCGATCCCGGCCACGTTGTACCCGGCGACGACCGGCGTGACGGCCACCTGGTGCTCGGCGGCCCAGCGGACGACCGCCACCACCTCGTCGGTGGATCCCGGGGTCACGGTGAGCTCGGCCTCGCCGCGGGGGTGCTCGGTGATGTCCTCCAACCAGTCGGCAGGATCGTGGACGTGCTCGGTCCCGACGATGGCGGCGAGGGCCTCCCGCACGATCAGCCCCGGTGGACGCGGAGGGTGGCCAGCTCGCGCACGATCGACCCGGTGGCCAGCTGCAGGAGCGGTTCCACGTCGCCCTCGACGACGAGCAGCACGTCGTCGGCCACGCCGTTCTCGAGGCTGATCGAACCCCGACCGACCTCGAGGGTGGCGGCCGTGCGGCCGGCCTTCACCGCGATGCGCAACGGCACCGGTGACGACAGGAGGGCCAAGCGCAGGCCGGCGTTGGCGAGGTAGCTGGGCACGGCCTGGGCGAGCAGGTGCACGAGGAGGTTGGCTTCGCCCGGCGCGGGCATGGCGATGGCCGGCACCGGCGGCGCCAACCGGCCGAGCGCTCGGAAGGCCCCGCCCACCGCCAACATCGGCACCGCGATGGGAAGGGCGATGGCGACGGTGCCCAGCTCGAGGGCCGCCCTCGGGGGATCCAGCGGTCGCTTACGGGTGAGGCGGGCCAGCAACCCGTCGACGGTGTTGCCCACGAGGTTGGCCACCTCGATCTGGGCCACCGTGGCCCGGATCGTCTCGAGGGCCTCGGGCGGCAACAGGCCCGCCAGGGCGGACGGATCGAGGGGGCGGCCGGCGTCGGCGCACGCTCGGGCGTAGGCCAGGATGGCCTCCTCGGCGTCGACCTCGGCGCCCTCGCCGAGGAAGTCGGACCAGCTGCCGTGGATCCAGGCGCAGTAGCGGCAGCCGTTGACCTCGGTGACGGCCAGGATCACCCGCTCGCGGGTGCGGGCGCCGATGGGTCCGCCCGGCCGGTAGCTGCGCAGCAATCCGGGCACGGTGCGGGCCAGCTCCCCCAGCCACGGCAGCAGGAGCGCGGGCTCGGCGGTGCGGCGGGGGAACGGGTCACGGCGATCCACCGGGCGAGGCTATTTCACGGTCGCGCCCTCAGAGGGCGTCGAGGATGAGCTTCCAGGAGGCCAGGCCGTGGGTGCACCAGCCATCGGGCGTCGTCAGGCAGTCGTCGGGGGCCCGGCACACGTCATCGAGCGCCCACTCCTCGATGGTGTCGACGTCGGGCGGTGCCCAGCCGCTGTGGTGCTCGAACCACGCATGGGCGTTGGCGATGGCCTCTGTTGGCGACGACGCGGGAACACCCACGCCGGACGGTCTACCGCGTCAGACCCCGACCACGACGCGGACCGCGCCGGCGACGGGATCCACCTCGACGGTGGCCCCGTCGGGGATCTCCATGCACCCGGCCGTGCCGATCACCGCCGGAAGCCCGAGCTCGCGCGCGATCACGGCGGCGTGGGACAGCAGACCACCCTCTTCGACGACCACCGCGCCGGCGATCGACAGCGCCATGTTGAACGCTGGCGTGGTGCCCGTGGCGACCAGCACGTCGCCGGGACGGAGACGGGCCAGGGCGTCGGCGGGGTCGGATGCCACGCAGGCGACCCCGGTGTAGGGGGCGACGCCCAGGCCGTCACCCCGGAGCTGCGGACGTTCGCTCCCCGGGGGCACGGTGAAGGTGTCGCGCAGGATCAACTGCGCTCGGGCGATCGTGCGCATCGGCACGGGTAGGGCGTCGAAGGGGAGCTCGAGCGTCGGTCCGAGCTGGAGTGGTGGGTCGAGCCGGGAACGGGCGGCGCGGAGCGCGGCCCGGTCGCGCACCTCGTCGAGGCTCGGGGCCGAGGCGCCGGCGAGCATCGCGCTGAGCTCGTCGACGGTGATCTCGACCGCGTGGTCGACCTCGGCGAGGGAGCCGGCGGCCGTCAGTCGTCGTCCCGCCGCGAGCATGGCCCGGCGGAGGAGGCCCACCGGCCAGGCACCCGTGAGCGACCCGTTGTCGTCGCGCACCCCGAACGTGGCCCGTGCGTCGCTCACCAGCTGGTCCAGCTCGTCGTGGTCCGCCGGCGGAACCAAGCCCCGTAGGGCATCGAGGGCAGCACCGCTGACGTCGGCGACGGCAGGCGCCGGCCGGGCGCACGCGAGGTTCACCAGCAGGTTGGGGAGCTCGCCGAGCGAGCGGCAGTCGAGGTCGTAGCCGGTGACCATGCGGGTGCCGAAGCGTTGGAGGAAGGCGTCGAGCGCGGAGCCCGCGACGGCGCGGAGCTCCTCGAGCGACTCGGGTCGGCGGCCGTCCACGGCCGCCCGCAGCGCGTCGAGCTCGGTGCCTTGGCCCACGGAGGCGGGTGATGCTCCGGCCATGACGGGGAGGACGGCCTCGGCCCCGACGCCCCAGTCCTCGCAGCGGGCGAGGAGCAGGCCGATGGGGATCAGGTCAGGGCCGTGGAGGGAGAAGTGCCGCTCGTACCCGGCTCGGGCCAGCGCGCGGCACGCCTGGAGGTGGGTGACGAGGTCGCCGGTGCTCAGGTCGTCGACGTCCACGACCTGCAGGGTCGAGCAACGATCGATCCACTCCTGCCGCTCGACCGCGTACCAGTGGTCGGCCTCGGCCAGCCACGGCCGCTCCGCCAGGGCGCGCACCGCCGCCTTGGCTCGCCGCCGGAACGCCGGCACCAACCGGACGGCGATCTTCAGCAGCGGCGCGGGTGGGAGCCCGTCGGATTGCTTGCCGACCAGGGGGACGGGCCCCATGTACACGTGTCCGTGGACGCACCGCACCTCGAGGGTCTTCACCGGCATCCCGTAGGCCGCGAACGGCTTGGCCTCGCCGGCGTAGACCGCACCCTGGAGGAGCGCGGTGTACTCGGGGGTCAACGCTCGAGGGAAGTGGTCGCGCAAGGAGATCCACTGGCCTTTGGCCGGCGGGTCGAACCGGGCGTCGAGCAGGGTGGTGCTCACGGATTGCTCCTCGTGTGCGCTTCGGTGGACGCGACGAGGACCTCGAGGGCCCAGAGCACGTGGGCGGCGGCCTGGTCGACGGGGATGCCCGCCTTGTCGTGGAGCTCGAGCAGCGCGGTCGACGAGGTGAGCACGTCGGCCACCGCCTCGAGGCGTCGACCCTCGGCCGAGTCGGGGTCGATGCCGCGCTGGCGGAGGGCGGTCTGGGTGGCGTTGCGCTTCGTCTCCCAGCGCCGGCGTCGGAGCTCCCGTCCGACCGGAGAGGCGATCTGGTTGCGAGCCAGGCCGAGGTGCTTGCTCGCCACCTCGTGCCAGTACGCGGGGAGGAGCTCACCGAGCTCGTCGAAGGTGCTGGGCGCGTCGCCGAAGGCCTCCCGGCTGTCCTCGGCGCCGATCAGCGAGGCGGCGTCGAGCAGGGCCTCCTTGGTGGGGAAGTAGCGGTACACGGTCGCCACGCCCACGCCGGCCCGCTTGGCCACCGCCGGCACGGAGAAGGCCGCCGGGTGCTCCTCGGTGACGAGGTCGGCCACCGCCCGGACGATCCGATCCCGGGTGGCCCGTCGCTGCGCCGCCCGCGTGTCGGTTGCCTCCGTCATGAGAGGAAACCTCTCATGACGAGATGGATCATGTCAATATCGGAAGCGCTATCGACAACTTTCATGTCATCTCGATATGGTCTGACGGTGATCGAAGCGCGCATCGCCGTCGGTGACGGAACGGCCGTCGTGGTCCGCACCGCCGATGCGGCGTCGGCTCGGGAGCTCGAGGCGGTCGGCGCCCGTCTGCACGGCGCAGCCCACCCCGGGGTGGTGCAGGTGCTGGCCTCGTGCGCCACCGGTGACGGCGGCTGGGAGCTCCGAACCGCCCACGGCGGGACCCCGCTGTCCACGATCGTCGGGATCGAGCCGCTGCGCCTGGCTGCGGTGGGCGCGGGCGTGGCCAGCACCCTGGGCGACCTGCACGAGCACGGGATCGTGCACGGCCGGTTGACCGCGGCCCGGGTGCTGCTCGGGCCCCACGATCGGCCGACACTCTGCGGGTTCGGCGCGGCGGACCCGACCGCCGGCGTGGACGACGACGTCGCCGCCCTCGGACAGGTCCTCCTCGAGCAGCTCGAGGCGCCCGGTGAGGGACGTCAGGTCACGGGGGCGGCGCGTCGCCTGCGAGCCATCCTCGAGCAGGCCGTCGACGTCGCCCCGTCGCGCCGTCCGTCGATGCGGCGGCTCGCCGCCGCGTTGGCCGAGCTCGGCACCGCAC
>JALYWQ010000193.1 GCA_030852625.1 Actinomycetota bacterium | reverse complement strand
GGGGTGAAGCACCGGTGCGCCGACATGCTCGTGGCCGCCGAGCAGATCACGGCGGCGGCGTGGGACGCCGCCAGCGCGGCCGACGCAGCCGACGAGGAGACCGCTGAGCACGAGTTGGCTGCGTCGGTGGCCGGCGCCATCGCGCCGGACGCCGCGGTCACCGTGGCCAAGGACTGCATCCAGGTGCTCGGCGGCATCGGTTTCACCTGGGAGCACGACGCCCACCTCTACCTCCGCCGGGCCACCTCGATGCGAGCGCTCCTCGGCGGCACCCACGGTTGGCGCGCCGCGGTGGCCAGCGCGGCCCTCGCCGGCCAGCGCCGACGGCTCGGCCTGACACTCCCCGAGGAGGCCGAGGCCTTCCGGGCCGAGGTGCGGGCCTTTGCCGGATCGGTCGGGGACCTCGACCGCACCGAACAGCGTCGTGCCGTCGTCGAGGCCGGTTACTTCGTCCCCCACTGGGCGCCGCCGTGGGGACGGGACGCCGGCGCCCTCGAGCAGCTCGTCATCGACGAGGAGCTGGCCGCGGCCCGCATTCGACGGCCGCACCTGCAGGTGGGTGCCTGGGCGGCGCCCACCATCGCCAGCCACGGCACGCCCGAGCAGCAGGAGCGATGGGTGCGGCCGACCCTGCTCGGTGAGATCGCCTGGTGCCAGCTCTTCAGCGAACCGGGTGCCGGGAGCGACCTCGCCGCGCTGAGCACCACCGCCAGCAAGGTGGAAGGCGGCTGGTCGGTCACCGGCCAGAAGGTGTGGACGTCGATGGCCAAGGAGGCCGACTGGGGCATCTGCCTCGTGCGCACCAGCCGGGACGGTCCCCGCCACCACGGCATCACCTACCTGATCGTCGACATGCGCTCGCCGGGCATCGACATCCGTCCCCTGCGCGAGATGACGGGCCTCGAGATGTTCAACGAGGTGTTCTTCGACGACGTCTTCGTGCCCGACGACTGCGTGATCGGCGAGGTCGACCACGGTTGGCCCCTCGCCCGAACCACGCTCGCCAACGAGCGGGTGAGCATGGGCAGAGGGTCGTCCTTCGGGGGCGGGGTCGAAGCGCTCCTCACCATGGTCACCACCCACCTCGCCGACGGCCGGCTCGACCGCGATCCGCTCCTCCTCGACGCAGTGGGCCACATCGTGGCCGAGGGCCAGACGGTGTCGCTCCTCGGGGCCCGCTCCACCGTGCGAGCCGTCACCGGTTCGAGCGGCGGCGCCGAGGCCAGCGTGCGGAAGCTGCTCGGCGTGGAGCACGACCAGCGCACCCAGGAGCTCGGCCTCACCCTCCTCGGTTCCGTGGGCGCCACGGTGGTGGACGAAGCGGCGCAGTGGACCTTCGGCTTCCTCGCCAACCGCTGCCTCACGATCGCCGGCGGCACGAGCGAGATCCAGCGCAACGTGATCGGCGAGCGCCTCCTCGGCCTGCCCCGCGACCCGTGACCTGCGGCGGGCCTACGCCTGATCCAACCGAAGGGTGGTCTCGACGACGAGCCGGAAGCGGCCCCGCCCGGTCTTCTCGATCCGGATCGGAGCGTCCCGTTCGTCGAGCCGGCGCTTGAGCAGGATCAGCCGGCTCTCGAAGTTGTCGCGGAAGTCAGGCAGGTCGAGCGACGGGTCGAGGCGGACCTCGCGGTTGGTGAAGTCGACGCGGCCGTCTCGTTCGTAGTGCCCGAGGAGGGCCCACAGGATCCGGCCGGCGACGCCCTTGATGAGGTAGTCGCCCTCGAGGAACGTGCTGCCGTCGACCGGGAAGAACCGCACGTGGACGGTGTCGGCCGAGCTCGTCGACGGCCCCGGCGACACCGGCGCCACCGGCGTGGCGACGGGTGTCGACCCCGCCGCCGACCGCACCGCCTCGGCACTCCGCTCCTCGGCTCGGATGGCCTCGATGGCGTTGGCGAGCACCGACGCCACCACGGTGAGGGCCGCTTCGTCCTCGGGTTCGAAGTGGGCGTGCTGGATGGCCTCCACGAAGAGCACGCCGACCAGCTGGCCGAGCGACTGGATCGGGACGGCGGCGCAGCTGTTGGCGCGGGCGAGGCCCGGCAGGGGGATCTCCCGCCCCGGCCCGACTCCGCTGCTCTCGTAGGTGCGGCGGAGGGCCTCCGCGTACTTCACCATCTGGCCCGCGTTGCCCATCCGCACCGCTTCGCACCGCTTGGCCACCGTGCCGAGGACGCCGTCGCCCATCCGCACCTCGGAACCGACCCCTTGTTCGGCGTAGCCGTGGCTGGCGATGGTGAAGAGCCGCTCCCCCGCCTCGTCGAGGAGCAGGACCATCGAGTGCTCGTAGCCGAGCAACTGGGCCAGCCCGTCCACCGTGACGTTGACGAGCGAGTCGAGATCGCCGCACCGAGTGAGGCGGCCACAGAGGTCGGCGACGGCCGCCATCGACGGCAGGGCGCGGCGCTCGGGGACGATCGGCGCCGCGCCGCTCGTCCCGTCGGCCTGCTCGCTGGCCGGCACCCGCTCGGCGCGCTGGACGCGGTAGATGTCGGCCGAGCGGAGGCGGAAGACGTCCTCCATGCCGGTGAGGGCGGCGACGGCGTCGACATCGGCTCGCAGCTCGTCGAAGACCGGTCCTCGCCGCTCGGTCCGCTCGTAGGCCACGTGGACGCGAGCCTCGTTGTGGGTGATCGGGTCGAGGAAGAGGAGCGACGCCCGCGGGTGCTCGGCCAGGTTGCGGGCCGACTTCGAGAGGAACTGGTTCGACAGGGCGATGCGCTCGTCGTCGACCAGGTGGGCCTTGCTCAGGTAGGTGACGTTCGGGGTGCCGTCGGCCGAGACCGTGGCGATGACGATCGGGATGGCGCCCTCGAAGCAGTTCCGGAGCAGCTCGAGGGTCACCTCCGGCGCCTCGATCTCGTCAGCCACGTCGCTCCAGCCGGGCGCCGGCGCCGGGCCCCGGCGTCTGGTCGAACAGCTCGTCGACCTCGACGGTGCAGGCGACGACGTCGTTGGGAGCCCAACGACGGAGCAGCTCCAGTTCGTTGCCGTCGACCCGGTTGATGGCCACGAGGAACTGATCGAGGTAGGCGGTGAAGTGCTCGAGGTCCTCCGGTGCCGGTGCCTGCAGGTCGCGGGCGGTGCCCTTCACCTGCACCGAGTCGAGGGACTCAACGTTGGCCGCGGTGAGGGCAAGTGGGAACGACGCGCCGTCGCCGGGGTGCCGGCCGATCCTCGCCATCGAGCCGGCCGGGACCAGCACCCGCAGCACCAGCGGGTCGGCGGCGACCACGGTGATGCCCCAGGCGCGGGTGGCGAAGGGTTCACCGTCGGGGTCCAGGACGCCCACGACCAACGACGACGAACCTCCCTCGAGGAGCTCGATGTAGGGCGTCGCAGTCACGTTGAGGACGTTCTTAGCATTGGCGAAGGACCTTGTAGCAACGCCGCACGACCCATTGAAGAGCGAGCTCGGCCGTCATCCCGCATCGTCGGATGCATGACGATCACGCACCCCGACACCACCACCCCGGGCCTGGTCCCGGTCACCTTCGACCTCTACCGCGACATCCACAAGGCGGTCCGCGTGGAGCTGTTCTCGGCGGTCACCACCGCCGCCAGCACGGACCCGACCGACGCCCTGGCGGTGGCCGACCTCGCCAGCCAGGTCGCCCGGCTGGTCGACTTCCTCGATCTCCACGCCGAGCACGAGGACGGCCACATCCAGCCGTTCATCCTCGACGTCCTGCCCGGCGAGGCCGACCGCATCGAGAGCGACCACGGCGACTTCGAGGGCACCGGCTCGCAGCTGGTGGACCGGGCCGTGGAGGCCACCCAAGCCGCCCCGGCCGAGCGGCGGCAGCTCCTCCACTGGCTCCACCTCGACCTGGCCGCGTTCACGAGCGAGTACCTCGCGCATCAGGACCTCGAGGAGCGCATCGTGATGCCGGCCCTCGAGGCGGCCATCGGCGTCGACGCCGTGATGGGCGTGCACGGCGCCATCATCGGCTCGATCCCGCCCGACGAGCTCATGCAGAGCCTGGCCCTCATGATCCCGGCCATGAACGCCGACGACCGCACCGAGATGCTCGGCGGCATGCAGGCCACCGCGCCCGCTGAGGCGTTCCAGGGCGTGTGGGGCCTCACCCAGTCGGTGCTCGGCGACGCCGAGGTCCGCCAGCTCGCCGGCCGCCTGGGCCTTAGCTGAGCGGCGGCGGCTCGTGGATCAGCGGCGGTCGGCCGGTCAGGCCGGCTGCCGCTCCCGCGGGGCGTGGACCTCGGCGACCGAGGGGCCGAACCGCTCGGCCAAGGGCTGGAGCTTGGCCAGGTCGAAGCCGTAGAGGTCAGCCGCGTTGCCACCGAGCATCATCGCAGTCTCGGTGGGGTCGACGTCGTTGAACACCTTGTTGATGGCTTGCTTGGTGTTCGGGTAGCTGCCCTCGTCGTGCGGGTAGTCGCTGCCCCACATCAACCGGTCGGCGCCGACCAGCTCGCGAACCTTCACGTCGCGCCGGTTGGGGAAGCTCATGCCGACCCACACGTTGCGCTTGAAGTAGTCCGTGGCCGACAGCTGCGGCGCGCCGCCCTCCTCGTAGCGGAACTCCCCCAGCTGCCCGCCGCGGACCGCCCCCATCATCATGTCGAGGAGACCGAGCGTCTCCGGGATCCAGGACGCGCCGAGCTCGGTGACGACGAACTTGAGCTTCGGGAAGCGCTCGAACACGCCGGACACCATGAGCTGCACGAGCGGGCGCTGGCTGTAGAAGGGGATCTCGATCGCCTGCAGCAGCGCGGAGAACGGGAAGTCGCCGTAGTTGGGCGAGCCGGTGCCGCTGTGCACGTTGACCACGAGCTCCAGCTCCTCGCACACCCTCCAGAACGGGTCGTAGTCGGGGTGGTAGAGCGGCTTCACCCAGTGCACGTCGGGGGCGATGTTGGGGAGGAGCACACCGCCCTTGAGCCCGTGCTCCTTGATCCAACGAGCGTCGACGATGGCGTCGTCGACGTCGTTGAGGAACACCTGCCCGATCACCGCCCGCCGGTCGGCCTGGGCGTTCTGGAAGTCGACGGCCCAGCGGTTGTGGGCCCGGATGCCGGCCAAGCGCTGCCGGTAGTCCTCCGCGGTGGGAGGGCCGGCGAACAGCACGTAGCTCGGGAAGAACGGCGGGACGGTGTTGGGGAACACGATCTCGCCGACCGTGCCGTCGGCCTCCTGCTGGGCGAGGCGGACCTCGTCGTCCCAGTTGCGGATCCGGTCGTCGGTCTTCTTCAGGTCCTTGAACGGGTTCTTGTACTTCTCCCGCCAGGTGTCGAACTCGTCCCGCAGATCGGCGTCGAGGTACTCCCGGTACTGCTGGTGCGACCCGCCCGCGTGGCAGTCGGCCGAGATGAGTGCATAGTGCTCCCCCGTCATGCTTCTGACGGTAGCGTCACCCCCGGCCGACTGACAGGCGGCGATCAAGCGGCGATCAGCCGGTCTTGCGGCGCTGCTTCGTCTTGGCAGCGGCGGCCTTGAGGCGAGCGGCCTCGTCGGCCGCGGTGACGGCGTCGTCCGACACGTCGAGCGCCTGTTCCTCCGCGTCGAGCACCTCGAGGCGGCGCTCGTTGGCCCTGGCCTGCACCACGGACTTCTTCTTGGCGGTGGCGGTGCGTACGGCGGCCTTGCGCTCCCGAGTGGTGTCGGCCACCTGCTGGCGCCCGGCCGCTCGGGCCTCGGCCACCGCCTGACGGTCGGCGTCCTCCTGCTCCTTCGCGGCGACCCGCTGCTGCTCAGCCCGGCTGCGGTCCTCGGCCAGCTTCAGGTCGGCGAGGCGCCGACGTTCGCCGGCCTCGCCCCAGAGGCGCACGGCCTCCGTGCGCTGACGCACCGCGGCACGACGGAGCCGGCCCCGCTCGGTGAGCTCGGCGTCACCGAGGAGGCGCCCGGCCGCGAGCTCGGTGGTGGCCTGGGCGTGATCGGCGCCGAGCTCGACGACGCCGCGGAGCTGGGCCGGGAGCACCGGGCCCACAGCACGGAGCGGCAGGCGTCCGACCTCGATGCCGGCGCTGACGCCGTTGCGGATGGCGGTGCGGATCATCGCTTGTCCTCCTGGTCGACGTGCTGTTCCAAGGCGGCGGCCTGGTTGGCGGCCTGTCCGGCGGCCGCAGCGATGCGCTCGGCCTCCTCGACGGCCTGGTCGTGCCGGATCTCGGCGACGTCCTCGGCCCGGTCGACCGCGGCGTCCCGGCGATCGGCGACCTCGCGGACGCGCTGCTGCTGCTCGGCGGCCTGGCGCTCCACCTCGGCCTGCCGGGCGGCTGCGGCCTGGTCGACCTGCGCCTCCTGGCGGGATTCCTCGACCTCGGCCCGGAGCTCGGCTCGTTCCTGCTCGAGCTCAGCCCGGGCCTCTTCGAGGGCAGCCGCCTCCCGCTGCTGCTGGGCCTGCTCCTCGCGAGCCTCGGCATCGCGCTCGGCGTCGACGGAGGCGGCCTGGAGCCGGCCTTCGCGCTCGAGCTCCTCGTCACCGACGAGGGTTCCCATCGCGGTCTTCACCTTGCCGATGGCGGCGCCCAATGGCCCGCCGGCGAGCTCTTCGTGCTCGTCGCTCATCTGTCACCTCGTTGGTTGGGGGGTGCGGGAGGTGTTCCCCAGACGCGCTCCGACCAACCGCCGGGCGCGTGTGACGTGCGTCCGGGCGTGGGTCGTTCGGCTCCCCCGGGGGTGCCCGGCTCGTCCGCTTCGCGCCGGTTCTCCGCTGTGATTTGGGTCGACCGTCCCATGGCGATCCGGCCTCCGAACCGTCAGCCTGGAGCCATGGCCGCGCTCCCCCGCTTCGTGAACCAACCAACGGCGTCCCAAGCCCACGTCGTGCAGATCCAGGAGGAGACCGTCTGCGAGGACTGCGATCGGGACCTACCGGTGGGCTCGTCGATGATCTGGGACCCGATCGGCCGGTCGCTCACGTGCCGGGCCTGCCAGCTGGCCGAGGCCCTGCGTGCCGCCCCGGTCGCGGCGGCTCAGCGGGCCTCGGTGGACCATCTCGAGTCGACGCCCCGGGGCCGGACACCGGCCCGCCCGCTCCTCACCCGCGTGACGAACGCCATCTGGGGCGAGCCGCCGCCCGACGAGTTCGGACTGTCCTAGGGGGCGGGCTCCCTCGGGCACCGCCCGAAGGAATGGTTGCAACGTCAACGATGTTGGGTGGGGCATGGCTGCAACCGACACCACCGCCACCTCCGCCACCACCGCCACCACCGGTCCTGTGCTGCAGACGGTGTCGCTGGGCGCCCAATGGCCGACCATCGACCCGTTCCTGTTCTGCGCCCACCACGACGACGACTACCCCGCCGGCGACGAGGCCGGCGCGCCAGCCGTACCCATCGAGGACCGGGATCTCGGCATGGACTTCTCCGGCAAGGACGGCTGGAGCATGTACCACGGCCGCAGCGTGCCCGGCTTCCCGAACCACCCGCACCGGGGCTTCGAGACCGTCACCTACGTGCGCAAGGGCCTGATCGACCACGCCGACTCGCTCGGCGCGGCGGCCCGCTTCGGACGGGGCGACGTGCAGTGGCTCACCGCCGGCGGGGGCATCGTCCACTCGGAGATGTTCCCCCTCCTCGACAAGGAGCGCCCCAACCCGCTCGAGCTGTTCCAGATCTGGTTGAACCTGCCAGCAGCCGACAAGCTCGTCGACCCCTACTTCACGATGTTCTGGGACGGCGACGTGCCGAAGGTGCGCCACACCGACGAGGCCGGTCGAGTCACCGAGATCACGGTGATCGCCGGGTCGCTCGACGGTGTCACGGCCCCAGCGCCCCCACCCGACTCGTACGCGTCCCGTCCCGACTCGGACGTGGCCATCCTCCACGTCCGCCTCGAGCCCGGCGCCCGTTGGACCGTGCCCGCCGCCGCTGGTCCGGAGACCGGCCGCGTCCTCTACGTCTTCGAGGGCGACACGGTGCGCATCGCCGACACCGAGGTCGGCAACGACACCGGCGTGGTGGTGCAGGGCGACGTGGCCATCGAGGTGCAAGCGGGCGAGGCCGAGGTCGACATCCTCATCCTGCAGGGGCGTCCGATCGGCGAGCCGGTGGCCCGCTACGGCCCCTTCGTGATGAACACCAACGCCCAGATCCAACAGGCCTTCGAGGACTACCGCCGCACCGAGTTCGGTGGCTGGCCGTGGGACGACGACGCCCCCACCCACCGGCGGGACCGGGGCCGCTTCGCCCGTCACACCGACGGACGTGAGGAGGAGCCAGCCGAGGGTTGAACCCTCGGCCAGCCCTCGAGCGGATCAAGGGGTCCGCTCGACGCCTTCGCCGGTGACGGCCTCGTCGAGCACCTGCTGGCTGGTCCACCTTGGCTTCCAGCCGAGCTGCTCCCTGGCCTTGGTGGTGTCCATGATCACCGGTGCTGCCAGCGCCTCGGCCCAGGAGAGAGCCTCGGGTCCGAAGCGCCGCTTCGACAGGTCGGCCAGCCGCCGCATGGCTCCGGGGACCCGTGGGCCGCGGATGATGACCGGACGGAAGCCAAGCGCTCGAGCGATGTCGGCGCCGTCGACGACGCCGTCGCCGGCGATGTTGTAGGCGCCCGCCGGGCCGGCGCCGACGATGCACTGGAGGAAGGCGGTGCCGACGTCGGTCTCGTGGATCAGCTGGAGCTGCACCTCGGGCAGGGGCAAGGGCACGGGCACCCGTGATCGTCGGAGCCGGCGGATCGCCCGCTGCGCGTGGGGCACGACCCTCGCCGCCCGCTCGCTCTTGCCGCCGATCATGTTCGGGCCGAGGACCCCAGGAGGCCGGAGGAGGTAGACGTCGAGCTCCGGGTGGTGCGCGGCCAGGGCGGCGAGCTCGCCTTCGAGCTCGGCCTTCTCCTGGGCGTAGAAGAGGTTGTCGGCCGGTCGCACGGAACGGTCCTCGGTGATCGGCCCGGGCGCATCAGGCGCGAAGCCATAGGCCGACACCGACGACGCGTACACGAATCGCTTGGCCCCCGCGGCCGCCGCGGCCCGGAAGGTGTTGAGCGTGCCGTCGACGTTGATGGCCCGGGTGGCCGGGTCCTTGCGGGCCCCGGCGATGAGGAAGGCCAGGTGGACGACGACGTCGGCCCCGGCAAAGGCATCCTCGAGAACGGCGATGTCGCGCACGTCGCCCCGCCGGTACTCGAGCTTCGACCAACCATGGTCGGCCGGGTCGAAGGGTCGACGGGCGACCCCCACGATGCGACCGATCCGATCGTCGGCCTCGAGCAGCGGGATCAGTCCGAACCCGAACGTCCCGGTGGGGCCGGTCACGGCGACGGTGAGGCCTTCGGCAGCGGTCATGGCCGCCGACGCTACGGCTCGGTCCGACAAGGCGACCAGCCAGGATCCCTGGATCCAGGGATTCGCCGCGCTGGCGGGATCCGGAGGATGGGGGCATGACCAACTCCTCGCAACTCATCCGCCGCACCATCGCCGGCGCCACCGCCGGGCTCATCGCCGGCACCGTCCTCACGAGCGGACTGGCCAGTCCTGCCGCCGCTGCCCCGACAGGCATCGCCCGGGTCGTCGGTACCACGCTGGAGATCACCCTGGCCGACAACGCCACGAGTGAGCTCCGGGCCACGCCGTCCGGATCGACCTACCGGTTCCGCGACATCCTCGCCCCGCTCGCACCCGGCGAGGGCTGCACGGCAGTGGCCAGCGCCATCCCGCAGGTGGAGTGCACCGGCTACGACCGTGTGCTGGTGCGGGCTGGCAGCCAGGTCGACGTCGTTCACCTCGCGGCGGTCAACCTCCCGGTGGAGGTCGACGGTGGCACTGGTGACGACTACATCGTCGGAGGCCGCAAGGCCAACCGCCTGGTCGGCGGCGACGGGGCGGACGCGCTGTACGCCTACCACCCCGACCACGGCGCCGTGTCCCTGACCCAGCGGGCCTCCTTCCCGAGCAGCACCCTCATCGGGGGCGCCGGTGGCGACGAGCTCTACGGGGGCTATGGCGCCGACGACATCAGCGGCGGTGCCGGCAGCGACTCGCTCACCTACGTCCTGCAGTACGGCGCCCCTGGCGCCCCGACGGTCGCCGTCCTGCTCGACGACGAAGCCAATGACGGCCGGATCGGCGAAGGCGACCTCGTCCGGACCGACATCGAGGCCGTCGTGGGCGGTGCCGGCGACGACTACCTCTGGGCCAAGTCGCTCCCGGTCCGATCGGCTGGCGTATACCTCGCGGGGGCCGACGGCATCGACCAGATCGTCGGCGGCGACGGAGCTGATTTCCTCGTCGGCGGGCCGGGCAACGACCAGATCGTCGGGATGGGTGGCAACGACGTGCTCTACGGCAACGGCGGCGACGACTTCCTGTTCGGCATGGACGGGAACGACGAGCTGTACGGGGAGGGTGGCGTCGACGGCGCCTGGGGCCTCGATGGCCAGGACACCTGCGACGCTGAGGACGAGAACGATTGCGAGCTCTGACCTGACCGATCCTCACGTGAGCGGGGTCCCTTTCGGGGGCCCCGTTCGCGTCGGGCACCGGCTGCGAGACGGCGGCCGGTACTGTCGCTCCGTGATCCAGTACGAGCAGGACGGGGCGATCGGCATCCTCACGATCGATCGGCCCGAGGCGGCCAACTCGCAGAGCAGCGCCCTCCTCCTGGCCCTCGACGAGCACCTTCGGGCGATCGACGCCGACCGGTCGATCTCGGTGATCGTGCTGCGGGCCGAGGGCAAGCACTTCTCGGCCGGTCACGACCTCAAGGAGATCCTCGCCGGCGAGGAGGAGTGGGCGGCCATGCGGGCCACCCCGGAGGGCAAGCTCCGCCACGAGCAGGAGCTCTACTGGAACCCGATGGTCCGGTTGCGCGACCTGCGGCCAATCACGATCGCAGCGGTGCAGGGCGTGTGCAGCGCGGCGGGCCTCATGCTCGCCACGATGTGCGACCTCATCGTCGCCGCCGAGGACGCCACGTTCTCCAACCCCGTCGCCCGCATGTCCGGCGTGGGCGTGGAGCTGCTCGTCGAACCATGGGAGCTCGGGCCCCGCAAGGCCAAGGAGTTCCTCCTGCGGTCCACCACCCTCGATGCCGCCACCGCCGAGCGGCTCGGGCTCGTCAACGCCGTCGTCCCCCGCGCCGAGCTCGACGCCACCGCACGCCAGTGGGCTGACGAGGTGGCGCTCGTGCCGCCCCTCACCGCGGAGGCCATCAAGACGTCGATCAACGGGATGCTCGACCGCATGGGGCAGCGCGACTCCTGGCAGCTCCACTTCTGGCTGCACCAGTTCGTGTCCAACACCCCCACCGCGCTCGACCGCGCCGCTGCTCGCAAGGAAGGCGGCATGGAAGCGGTCAAGCGCGAGCAGGGCGGCCGCTAGGTCCTCGACAGCGTCCGGGTGGCCACCAGGGGTGGCCGGTGCGGGGCGTATCGGTCACCCCTGGTGGAGGTAGGACCTCCTCGTGCGATCGGTGATCAGAGGAATGGGCCGAACGACCCTTTCCCAAACGGCTTCGGCGCGCGAGCCTGGGTCGATGGGCTCCGTTGGATTGGCACCTCGCCTCGTCCAGCTCCGCTGGGCCGACCGCTGCGCGGCGTGCGATTGCTACCTGCCGGAGTTCACCGAGGCCCGATGGGATCCTCGGACCCGGGTCGTGACCTGCCAGCACTGCTCGCCGGACCAGCCGTCGGGCTCGATCGTCGCCTCCATCTGGGCCGCCACGCTGCCGACGGCGTCGGACCCCGACCTTCGCATCGATCTCTCGAACCGACTCGACGCCGGATCCCAGCGCGATGACTCGATGGAGTTCCACTGGACCGTGCCCACGGTCGACGAGCCCGTCGCTCCGGCTGCGGTGCCCGTGCTCGACGACCAGGCCATCCGGGCCCAGCTGGCCGAGGTCGAGTTGGCCGACGCCGAGCTGGCCGACGTCGAACTGGCCGACGTGGTGGCACCCGAGGCGCACCCGTCGCCGTCGTTCCACATCGCTTCCTGACCGAGCGCCGCGCTCGGCCACCACGGTGGGTCAGTGGGCGGGGGCGGCCTCGTCCTTGGTCACCCGAGCCACGACGGTGGCCACCACCAGGCCGACGGCCAGGCCGACGACGGCGGAGCAACCGGTGTTGATCAGCCACTCGAGCACGCCGCTCAACGGGGCGTCGTGGGCGTGGTGCTCGAGGTCGTGGACCAGCTCGTAGGGTCCGTGCCACCCGAGCTCGTCGGTGCCGACGAGCAGGATGTGGCCGCCCACCCAGAGCATCGCCGCGGTGCCCACCTTCGACAGCACGTCGAGCACGATCGGCATGGCGCGCACGAGGCCTCGCCCGATCCCCTGTGACCGCTTCGAGCTGCGCTGGGTCATGGCCAGGCCGACGTCGTCCATCTTCACGATCAGCGCCACCACGCCGTAGACGACGATGGTGATCAGGATCGCCACCACCACGAGGATGATCGAACGGGTGACCAGCGGTTCGTCGATCACCTCCTTGAGCGAGATCACCATGATCTCGGCCGAGAGGATGAAGTCCGTGCGGATGGCGCCGGCGATGGTGGTCTTCTCGGCATCGGGACCGAGCGCCACCGACGGGGCGTCCTCGCCGTGATCGGCACCGTCACCGCGGTGCCGGATGGCGTGGACCAGCTTGTGGGCCCCTTCGTACGAGAGGTAGGCGCCGCCGAGCATGAGGATGACCTCGACGAGCTTCGGGGCGATCTCGCTCAGCACGAGCGCCACCGGGAGGATGAAGAGGATCTTGTTGCGGAGCGACCCGACGGCGATCTTCTTGATGATCGGCAGCTCGCGCTCGGCGGCCAGGCCCTGCACGTAGTTCGGAGTGACGGCGGTGTCGTCGACCACCACGCCGGCGGCCTTGATGCTCGCCTTGCCCGCCGCCGCACCCACATCGTCGATCGAGGCCGCCGCCAGCTTCGCCAGCGCGGCCACGTCGTCGAGCAGCCCGACCAGACCTCCAGCCATCGCACCTCCTCCTCGTCGTCCGAGTCCGGTCCCGGTCCGAGAACCTACCGGCCGGGCCGGTACTGTCCGGCCCGATGACGAGCCACCCCGGATCCCACCGATGAGCGGTCCCCTCGCCGGCCTGCGGGTGCTCGACGTCGGCACCCGCATCGCGGCCCCGTTCTGCGCCGGCCTGCTCGGCGAGCAGGGCGCCGACGTGATCAAGATCGAGCAGCCCGACGGCGGCGACTTCATGCGCACCATCGGGCCCTTCGAGGACGGCTACTCACTCTTCTGGGCCGTCGAGGGTCGGGGCCGCCGGAGCGTCACCCTCGACCTCCGACAGCCCGAGGGCCAGGAACTGTTCCGCCGCCTGGCCGCCACCGCCGACGTGGTCGTCGAGAACTTCCGTCCCGGGACCATGGAGAAGTGGTCGATCGGGCCGGCCTCGTGCGACCCCCGCCTGGTGTGGGCGCGGATCTCGGCCTTCGGCCAGGACGGCCCCTACGCCGAGCGGCCGGGCCTCGACCGTGTCGGGATCGCCGTGGGCGGCCTCCTCCACCTCACCGGCTACCCCGACCGTCCTCCGGTGCGGGTGGGCGTCACGATCTCCGACTACCTCACCGGCCTGTTCACGGCCCAGGCCGTGACGGCGGCCCTCTACGGCCGGGACGTCCGGGGCGGCACGGGCGCGGTGATCGACGCCGCCCTCTACGGCGCCAGCCTCCGCATCCTCGAGTGGACCCTCGCGGCCTACGACCGGCTCGGCACCGTCCGGGAGCGGCAGGGCAACCGCCTGAAGAACTCGGCGCCGATGGACAACTACACCGCGGCCGACGGTCGCTACGTCTGCATCGTGGCCGGCGGCGACGCCAACTTCCGGCGGCTGTGCGCGGCGATGGGCCAGCCCGAGCTGGTGACTGACGAGCGCTTCCTGAAGCTCGTCGACCGGGCCCGCAACGCGGATGTGATCAACGGCATCGTGGCCGACTGGGTGGCGTCGCTCCCGGCCGCGGAGGTGGAGGCGGCCTGCATCGAGCACGACGTGCCGGTCGCCAGCGCCTACAGCGCCCACGACATCTTCACCGACCCCCACATCGCAGCCCGCGGCGATCTCGTCACCGTGCCCGACCCCGTCGTCGGCGACATGCGCCAGCAGGCCCCGTTCCCCCGGGTGGTGGGTCAGCCCCTCGAGGCTCCGACCGGCGCGCCGGAGCTCGGTGCGCACACCCGCGAGGTGCTCGGCGAGATCCTCGGCCTCGACGCCGACACCCTCGACGACCTGGCCAACCGCCAGATCGTCTGACCGGCGCCACGCCACCCTGCGACGAGGTCCGTTTGGCAACCTGCGGGTGAGCGTCATCGAAAAGCGGAACCGTCACCCGCAGGTTCACCGAAGTAACGACGGAGCGCGGTTGCTCGGGCCCGGCGGGCGCGTGGCAAGCTCGCCGTGGCGGCGTCGGCGATGAGCGTGGAGGGGTGCGTGGGGATGCGAGGTCTGGAGCGGGTGCGCGCCCGAGGGGTTCGGTCGCTGGTCGGGCCCGCCGTCGTTGGTCTCCTCGTCGCCGTCGTGGCGCCGGCCGCGGCGCGCACCGGGCAGGCGACATCGGCCGGTCGAACGGAAGCGGCGGCCGCGGCCGTCACCGTGCCGGCCGTCACCGCCAACCCCATCCCGGTGCCAGAGCTGCCGGTGCTCCCGATCACCTCGCCGGAGCCGGCACCGATCCCCACCGAGTTCGCACCCGTCGACCAGCCCGGTCCGGCGCTCCAGGTCCCCACGGGGGTACTCGACGCCGCCCTCGACTGCCCGGCGCCGTTGAGCGAGGCCACCCGGGAGGTCGTCCTCATGATCCCGGGGACCACCGTCGACCCGGACATCGCGTTCAGCTGGAACTACATGAGGGCCCTCGACGCCGAAGGCATCCCGTTCTGCAGCGTCACCCTCCCGGCCCACACCGACGGCGACATCCAGATCGCGGCGGAGTACGTCGTCCACGCCATCCGCACCATCCACGCGGGGACCGGCAAGCGGGTGATCCTGTTCGGCTGGAGCCAGGGCGCCAGCACGCTCCCGCGCTGGGCCCTGCGGTGGTGGCCCGACGTGCGACCGATGACGGCGTCGCTCGTGGGGTTGGCCCCGCTCAACAATCGTGGGTCGATCGTGGGCACCGGGCCCTGCTTCCTCGGCTCGTGCTTCCCGGCCGCGTGGCAGCAGTCGGTGGGCTCCGCGTTCATGGCCGCGCTCAACTCGGGCCCGCAGACCTTCGACGAGATCGCCTACACGGCGATCCACTCCCGGCTCGACGAGGTGGTCACGCCCAACGCCGACCTGGCCCTGGGTCTCCTCCCCGAGGGTCCCAACGTGCTCAACGTGGCGATCCAGGACGTGTGCGCCACCGACCTCACCGAGCACCTGACGATCATCGCGTCGCCCACCGCGTACGCGATCGCCCTCGACGCCTTCAACCACCCCGGCGAGCCGGCCGACCTGGCCCGGGTGACCATCCCGCAGCCGTGCCTGGCCGGCACCATGCCCCACGTGAGCCCGCTGGCACTGCTGGCCTACGAGGTCTCGCTCGCGGCGGCCGTGCCGATCCGCCTGGCCTCGGACCACGTGGACCGCGAGCCGCCCCTCGCCTGCTACGTCACCAGCTCCTGCTGAGCCGGTGACCCGGCGGGCAGCCGGCTAAAGGGCGACGGCGGAGACGACGCCGTCGAGCGCGGCGATGGCCTGCTGCACCTCGTCGGGCACGGCCACCGAGGTGGCCAGCACCATCAGCGCCGCGGCGCCCTCGGACGAGCGACCGAGGTGCATGTCGTCGATGTTGATGCCGGCCTGACCGAGCTCGCTGGTGACGGCCGCGATGCGGCCGGGGACGTCGTCGTTGCGGACCACGAGCATGTGCTCGGCCGGGGGCACGTCGATCTTGTGCTCGTCGACCATCACGATGCGCGGCTCGCCACGGACGCCGGCCAGGGTGCCGCCGATGGCGTGGTCGCCGCCCCGGATGGTGATGAGGTTGACGTAGTCGTGCGACGTGACGCTCGACGACTCCCGCACCTCGACGCCGCGCTCGGCGGCCAGTCGGGGCGCGTTCACGTAGCTCACCGGCTCCTCGCTCACCTTGCCGAACACGCCCTTGAGCAGCGACAGGGTGAGGATGCGGGTGTCATCCTCGGCGAGCTGGCCCTCGTAGCTGATCTCGAGGACGTCGGGGACGCCGGCCGCCAGCGAGGCGTAGAGCTGGCCGAGCCGCTCGGCCAGCGGCAGGTAGGGCCGCACGGTGGCCGACGCCTCGGCGGCCGAGACGTTGACGGCGAACGGCACGAACTCGCCGGCCAGGGCCAGCTGCACCATCTCGGCGATGGTCTCGCCGGCCTTGTCCTGGGCCTCGGCGGTGCTGGCCCCGAGGTGGGGCGTGACCACGACCGACGGGAGGTCGAAGAGCGGCGACTCGGTGGTGGGCTCGGAGGCGAACACGTCGATGGCGGCGCCGGCGATGCGGCCGTCGCGGATGGCGTCGGCCAGCGCGGTCTCGTCGATCACCCCGCCCCGCGACACGTTGACGATGCGCAGGTTCGGCTTGGCCTTGCGGAGCAGGTCCTCGCTGATCATGCCGAGGGTCTCGGGCGTCTTCACCACGTGGAGGGTGAGGAAGTCGGCCACCTGCACCAGCTCGTCGAGGCCGAGCAGCTCGACGTTGATCTGCCGGGCCCGCTCGGGCGCCACGAACGGGTCGTGGGCCACGACCTTCATGCCGAAGGCCAGGGCCCGTTGGGCCACGAGCTTGCCGATCCGACCGAGGCCCACGATGCCGAGGGTCTTGTCGGCCAGCTCCACGCCCTCCCACTTCGACCGCTCCCAGCGGCCCTGCACGAGGGCGGCGTGGGCCTGTGGGATGTTGCGGGCCTGGGCCAGCAGCATGGCCATCGTGTGCTCGGCGGTGGTCAGGATGTTCGACTGCGGCGCGTTGACCACCATCACGCCCTGGGCGGTGGCGGCATCGGTGTCGACGTTGTCGAGCCCGATCCCGGCCCGACCCACGACCACGAGGTCCTTGCCGGCCGCCAGCACCTCCGCGGTGACGGTGGTGGCCGACCGGATGATGAGCGCATGCGCACCGACGACGGCGTGGAGCAGCGTCTCGGGCGTGAGGTCCGTCTGGACGTCGACCTCGTGTCCCGCGGCCCGCAGGCGGTCGAGGCCGGGGTCGGCGATCTTCTCGGAGACGAGGATGCGGGCCATGCCCGGAGTCTGCTCGCCGCGTGGTTGACCGGGCCAACCGCATCGCCTGTGCTACGTTCCCGATGAGCGTGAACGGTGGTTCACGGACAGGGGGGATCGCATGGAGGCACGGACTGGACGGTTCGGTCGGCGCGGTTGGCGAACCGTCGCGGCTGGCGTCGCACTGGCCGGGGTGGCGTCGGCCGGCATCGTGCCGTCCGCCGACGCGGCGGAGGGCACCCGCTACCTCGACGAGGTCTTCACGAGCTACACCACCACGAGCGACATCCCGTACGGCGAGTCGACCGACTACAAGGGCGAGGTCCAGACCCACCTCCTCGACGTGCTCCAGCCGGTCGGCGACACCGCCAACGCCCGAGCCGCCGTCGTATGGGTCCACGGCGGCTACTTCAAGCGGGGCAGCAAGGACATCGAGTGGTACCAGGAGGCCCGCGAGCAGTTCGTGAAGGCGGGGTACGTGGTGTTCTCGATCAACTACCGGTTGAACGACTCCCTGCCGGAGGGCCTGCTGCCCACCATCCAGACCCTGCGCCTCGAGGAGTACATCCAGGAGGCCAAGGACTCCACCCACGATGCCCAGGCCGCCGTGCGATGGGTGCGAGCCCACGCCCCCGACTACCGGGTGAACCCCGACCTCATCGCGGTGGCGGGCCACTCGGCGGGCGGCATCATCGCCCAGGCGGTGGCGTGGAACTCCGAGGACCCGGGCAACAGCGGCACGCCGGGCGTGTCGTCCCGGGTGGCCGCCGCAGTGTCGTCGGCCGGCGGCACCTTGCCCGGCGTGTTGTCCTACGTCGGGCTCAACGAGCCGCCGGTGCTCATCTCCCACGGCGTGTCCGACGACGTGGTGCCGTACCCGGCCGCCGTCCCGGCCTGCGTGCTCACCGTGCTGCTGGGCAACGTGTGCGAGCAGCAGCTGAAGCTCGACCAGAAGCACCCGCAGTTCGGCTACGACGGCTGGCGGGAGTTCCTCTACCGCCGGATGATCAAGCCGAAGCAGCTCGACCTGCCCTTCCAGCTCCGCCTGGTCCCGTAGGTCGGCTCCCGCGCCGGGTCAGCCGGTGACGGCTCGGCGGAGGGAGCGGGCCGCCACTGCGAACAGCACCACCGCGGCGACGGCGAGCACGGTGAGCTCCGGCACCACGTCGCCGAAGCTGGCCTCGTCGAACACGAGGTCGCGCCACACGTCCATGGCCCACGCGTGGGGCGTCACGTGGCCCGCCATCCGCATGGCGTCGGGCACGATCTCGAGGGGCCACATGCAGCCGCCGAGCATCCCGGCCGCCACCGAGATGGGCACGCCGATCGACTGGGCCTGATCGGCGTCGCGGGCCCGGGCGCCGACGATGAGCCCGATCGCCGCGGCGACGAGCGCGAACAGGATCACGACGGTCGTGGCCGCCAGCGGGTCACCCCAGTGCACCCGGAACACGAAGGTCCCGATGGCGACGAGGATCGTGGCCTGCACCAGCGCGAACGCGATCTTGGCCGCGGCCAGGCCGAGGGTGATCGTGCCAGCGGTGACCGGTGCCGCGAGGAGCCGCCGGGTGATGCCCTGCTTCCGGTCGTTGGCGAGGATCGTGCTCACCACCAGGGTGTTGATGAACACGAAGAGCGTGAGGTTGGCGGGCGTGATGTAGGAGAACGAACCGGCGTCGCCCTCCTCCCCCTCGTCCGAGCGGTCGACCACCTCCACCGGCGCCAGCTCACCGGCCAGCTCGTCCACCCGGTCCCGCACCTCGACCGGTTCGACGGACGGGAGCTGATCGGCGAGGAGCGCGGCGGCCGCCACCCGAACGCCCTCCCGGGCCACGGCGCCGTCGATCGTCGAGAGCGCCGCCGCCACGCCCTGCGACGTGGGGTCGGCCACCACCTCCACCTCGGCC
>JALYWQ010000186.1 GCA_030852625.1 Actinomycetota bacterium | reverse complement strand
GTCGAGCCCGCCGCCATCCTCGAGGAGGAGGTGCAGGGCGCTCGTGCCCTCTACGTGGCGCTCACCCGCGCCACCAAGCGCCTCGTGCTCGTGCACGAGCGCCCCCTCCCCGACGTGCTCCGCTAGCAGCTCGCGCGAACTTCAGCAGAGGAAGCCCGAAGCGGGCACCAATCGGCGCCACTGACCCCGTTCGAACCGCATGCCGATCGTGCAGCCGAGGCTGCGCTCGTTGGCGAGGTCGATGGTGCCGAAGAACCCGCCGCCGTCGAACGAGGTCATCGATCGCAGCTGCTCGATGATCCCGGCCCGGGTGATGGGACCGGGCGACCGCTCGAGCGCGTCCATGAACGCCTTCGCCGACACCCACGACTGGGCCGCGAACACCTCCGGTCGGATGGTGGGATCGATGGCCGCCATCCACTTGAGGAAGTTGGCCTGCTCCGGGTTGGTGCCGTCGTCCTCCGCCGGCAGGAACCGGATCCAGCTCGTGGCTCCCTCAGCCGCCGGCCCGGCCAACTGCGCGAAGCTCGACCCGTAGCCGGTGAGGTACTCCTCGAACAGGGGCTGGTACCCGATGTCCCGCAGCGCTCGCGCCATGGACGCATCGTGGGAATCGGCAGCGAGGAAGAAGAGGTACTGGGCCCCACTGTTGGCCACGGTGCGGGCGGCGGAGTCGAAGCTGAGGGTGGTGAGCGGCAGGAGCTGCCGGCTGATGATGTCGATCCCGGCGGCGCGCATCTGGGCCTCGTGGACCTCGAGCTCCGCGACGGCGGCCGCGTTCGAGATCGTGACCACGGCAGCCGTGCGGACCCCCTGGGCCCGCAGGTAGCGGAACTTCTCGATCGTCTGGTGCAGGTCGGGCGGCGGTGGGTTGACGTCGAACACCGACGACACGTCCTGGAACTGGTTCGTCTGCGCCCCGGTGACGACCGGTATCTGCTGCGACTCCACGAGCTGGGCGCCTCCGCCGTCGCCGTTGGCTGCGGTGCCGACGATGCCGAGGACTCTTGGGGCGACGTCGACGATCGCGGCTCGGAAGCGCCCGCTGTCGGCCCCGTCGTCGACGGTTACGAGCTTCAGTTCGCGCCCACACACGCCACCCATGGAGTTGCGGTGGGCGACGTAGCCCCGCATCGCCACCTCCGACGAGCTCCCGATCCCCGGGATGGGACCCGAGAGCGTGTTGATGGTGGCGATGGTGATGGTGCGATCGGTGACACCGGGCGCGTCGGAGGGTGCTTCGCACGGCAACGCCGACGCGGCCGGAGCAGCGGGGCCGGCGCCGCCGTCGGTGGTGGGGTCGGCTGCCCCGAGGGGGAGGTCACCGGGCGCGCGCGACAGCCCCGAACCCACGGGGCCGACCGCAGTGTCGGCGGACGGCTCGGAGGCCGACGCCGGCGTGCCGTCACCTGCCTGACCGCGAGCGAGGACGTCGGCCCGCTGCGCGTCGGTCCATCGAGCGCCGCACGCGGCCGTCACGAACAACGTCAACCCACCGATGAGGCAGCCCGCACGAGAGCCCACGAGCTGAGTGTGACTGACTGAAGTCACCAAGTCTAGTCATTGACTGCATTCAGCGAATGTGCGATGTTGCGCCGATCAGCGTCGGGAGGCAGGCATGCTGCGAGTGGTGCAATGGGCGACGGGAACCGTCGGTCGAGAAGCCGTGGCCGCCGTGCACCGCCACCGCGACCTGCAGCTGGTGGGCGGGCTCGTCTACGACGCCGCCAAGGACGGCCGCGACCTCGGTGACATCGCCGGCATGGAGCCGATCGGGGTCCTCGCCACGACCGACCAGGAGGCGATCCTGGCCCTCGACGCTGACTGCGTGCTCTACATGGCGCAGGGCGAGATGGACCCCGCGGGGGCGGTGAACGACGTGTGCGCGCTGCTCGCCAGCGGCAAGAACGTGGTGTCCACCGCCCTCACGTCGCTGATCTATCCGAAGAGCGCCGGCGAAGCGGTCGTGGCGCAGATCGAGGAGGCCTGTGCGGCCGGCGGCGTGTCGTTCCACGGCACCGGCATCGAGCCGGGCTGGGCCGGTGAGGTGCTGCCGCTCACGATGTCGGGGATCCTGTCGAAGGTCGACTCGATCGTCGTGCAGGAGCTCATGGACTACACGACCTACGGCGTCGCCGAGGTCATGTACGACATCATGGGATTCGGGCAACCTGCCGACGCGCCGGTGCCGCTCGCCGATGCCGAGCTCGCCGCGAGCGCCTTCAAGGCCCCGCTGATGATGATGGCCGACGGGCTCGGCGCCGAGATCGAACGGTTCGAGTTCCGCCGGGAGGTGGCACTTGCCGATCGGGTGATCACGGCCGACTTCGGCGTGATCGAGCCGGGAACCGTGTCGGCCCAGCGCTTCGCCTGCATCGCCGTCATCAACGGACGGCAGGCCCTCACCGTCGAGCACATCACCCGGGTCGGCGCCGACCAGGCCCCCGACTGGCCCACCGGGCGGGGCTGGAGGGTCACGGTCGAGGGGGAGCCCTCGATGGTCCTCGACGCCACGATCGCAGTTCGCGGGGAGGACGACACCGCCCAGGGATGCCTCGGCACCGCCATGCACGCCGTCCACGCCATCGCCCCGGTGTGCGCCGCCGAACCCGGGATCCGCACCTTCCTCGATCTACCGATCATCTGCGGCCGCGGTGTGCTCAGTGCCTGACGCGGTGGGTCAGCGAACCGTCATCTCGTTCGCGGAACGGAAGCTCGACGTGGGGCTCTGGATTTTCTTCCTGCTCAACGTGCTCGTCGTGACCTACACCGCGGACGTGGAGCAGTTGCTGATCTCGGACCCCGACAACTTCTCGTATCCGATCTGGCCGCCGCCCTTCGTCGTCGACCTGCTCCACGACTACTTCCGCGATCACGACCCGCTGCTCTACGCCCGGCCGGAGTGGTACCGCGCCATCGTGGCCATCGACTCCCTCTTCTACGGGCCCTTCTACATCGCGGCCCTGTACGCGTTCTGGAAGGGCCGGGAGTGGATCCGCAACTGGTGCCTCATCTGGGCCGCCGTGATGCTCGCCACCGTCACCGTCATCCTCGTCGAGGAGGTGGCGGGCCCCTACGCCACCGACCACCTGCCGCTCGTCCTCGCCACCAACGCCGGTTGGCTCCTGGTGCCGGTGGTCGTGTTGATCAGGATGTGGGGCGAGCACCCGTTCACCCGGCCGGCGGAGTCGTCCCCGGCATGAAGCGAGATCGTCGACCGGGCACCTTCGCGGAGCGCTACGGCTCCTGGGCCGTGATCGCTGGCGCATCCGAAGGTCTCGGTGAGGCCTTCGCCCGGTCGTGCGCGGACCGAGGGCTCAACGTGGTGCTCGTCGCTCGACGGGTGGACCTCGCCCAGCGGATCGCTGATGACATCGCGCGCACCACCGGGGTCGAGGCGCGGGCCCTCCAGGCCGACCTCGCCGACCGAGCGTCGCTCGACGGGATCCTGCGGGACACCGCCGACCTCGACGTCGGCCTCCTCGTGTACAACGCGGCGTTCTCCGTCATCGGTCCGTTCTGGAGCTTCGACATCGAGACCCACCTGCAGGAGATCGACGTGAACGTGCGGGGCCCGCTGGTGCTCGCCCACGGCTTCGGTGAACGGTTCTGCGCTCGAGGGCGTGGCGGCCTGGTGCTGATGTCGTCCATGGCATCCCTGCAGGGGATGGTCCGCGTCACGAACTACGCAGCCACGAAGGCCTACAACCTCGTGCTCGGCGAAGGCCTGTGGGCCGAGCTCCGCGACGAAGGCGTCGACGTGCTCGTCAGCTGTGCCGGGGCGACGCGAACCCCGAACTACGAGCAGTCGGAGCCCGAGGACGCCAAGGTCCCCGTGCAGGAGCCGCGTGACGTGGTCGAGGACACCCTCGACTCGCTCGGCAAGGGGCCCACCGTGTTCCCCGCACGCGTGCTGCGCGTCACCCACCTGGCGTTCCGGCACCTGTTGGGTCGGCGGGCGGCGGTTCGCCTGATGGCGTACACCAGCGGCCGGGTCTACGAGAAGCAGGCCAGCTACCGCACCGGCGACCGGGACGTCGCGTGATGGCTGCGCAACGCATCACGGGTCGTGAGGCGCAGCGGCTGGCGACGCGGGAGCGGCTCTTCACCGTCGCTGTCGCCGAGTTCAAGCGAGCCGGGCTCGCCGGTGCCGACGTGGGAGCCATCGTGGCTGAGGCGGGGGTGGCTCACGGAACCTTCTACTTCCACTTCCCGACCAAGGAGCACGTGCTCGCCGAGCTCGGCCAGCGGGAAGAGGCGCGCCTGGCCACCGAGCTCGACCGGTTCCTCGCCACGCCGCGGGACCTGCGCTCCACGCTCGTCGAGGTGGTCCGGTTGGCCGCGGCTCTGGAGCGTCGCCTCGGCAAGGGGCTCTTCAAGGACCTCATCGCCCTGTACTTCTCACCCAACCGGGTGGAGCTGCGGCTGTGGGGTGAGCACCCCCTGATCGCCCGGGTCGTCACCGAGTTCGGTCTGGCTCGCGACCGGGGCGAGATCGGCGATGACCCGGAGGTCGATCCGGGCAACGCCGCCCTCATCTTCTTCATGGGCTTCTTCGCCCTGCTGGTCACCTTCGAGCGGTCAGCCCGCGAGGCGCTCCTCGAGCAGAGCATCACCCTGCTGCTACGAGGGCTGGAGCCGTCGTGACCGAGCCCCGTCCAACGTCAACACCAAGGAGACCCGACCGTGATCGAAGAGATCCTGCGCCTGGCCGGCGCCTGGGGACTGTGCGTCCTGATCGTCCTGTTCTGGTACTACATCATGAGCCGGCTCGGGACCTTCTGACCGGAGTTCGCCGGCGGGCGAGGGCCCTGTCGTGACGGGTCCGCTCGGCGCCGCGGCCGGCGCGGTGCAGGCCGGCTACGGGCTCGTCGCCGACGTCCTCTCCGATGGCCGGCGCACCGACGCTCGCCTGGTCACCGGCGAGCACCGGGCGTTCGGCCTCGACCCCGGCCGCACCGTGGTCCACGTGCCCTACGGCTCGCTGGACCGCACCTGGACCCGGCGAACCATCACCGGTGGCATCGCGCTCCAGTGCGCGCCATCGAAGGACCGCATCGCCGGCTATGCCCTCGACGACCTCAGCCCCCGCGAGCGACGAGCGGTCGCCGTGGTCGAAGGACGGGTGGCGCTCGGTTGGGTCGCCTCCCACTGGGGTGGGCTCGTGCCAGAGCTTCAGTCCCGCCTCGCCGACCTGGAACCCGACGACCCGGACCGCGACGGCGGCGACATCGTGGCCGAGGCCGTCGGGCTCGCCGCCGGGCGGTCGCCCATCGAGGTCCCTGTGCTGCTCGGCCGCCTACCCCACGTGGCCTGGCGGCGCCGGGGCCTCGGCGCGTCGCTGCACCGCCGCTACGGCCGCATGCCGTGGAGCTCGACGGAGACGGCGAAGGAGCGGATCTACTCCATCCCGGTGGGCGGCGACGGCGGTGTGCGCAACCCGAACCTCCCGCCCCCCAGCCGCCCCGAGGACGAGGAACTGGAGGCTCGGCCCGACGAGCGGGTCGGTGTCCCGTACCCGGAGTGGAACGTGTGGACGAAGCGGTTCCTCGCCGACCACGTGGCGGTGCTCGAGCGACCCGTGCACGCGACGTCGGCGGCCCCGGTGCCGGTGTCGCCAGCGGTCCGCCGGTGGTTCGAGGAGCGGACCCACCGCGTCGTGCGCAACGGGCTGCAGGACGGCTCCGACCTCGACATCGATCGCTACGTCGAGCACGTCGTCGACGCCGCGTCGGGCGCCGCCTCCGAGCCCCGGGTGTTCCGCGACCTGGTCCCCGGGTTCCGTGATGTCACGACGGCCTTGCTGCTCGACGGCAGCTCCTCGCTCAGCGCCCAAGCCGGCAAGGTGTTCGAGCTCGAGCTCGAGTGCGCCGACTCGCTCTCGCAGGCCATGAACCTGACCGGTGAGCGCCACGGCGTCTTCGTGTTCAGCGGCAACACGCGCCACCGGGTCGATGTGCGGTGCATCAAGGACTTCGACCAACCGCGGTTGGTGGTGCCCGGCGGTCTCGGCCTCGTGGCCGGCGGCTACACCCGGCTCGGTGCGCCGATCCGGCACCTCACCAGCCGTCTGCTCGCGCAGCGATCGCAGCGCCGGCTGCTGATCACCATCGGCGACGGGCTGATGTCCGACGAGGGCTACGAGGGCCACTACGCATGGGCCGACGTGGCCCACGCGGTCGAGGAGGCCGAGGAGGCCGGCGTGGCGATCTACTACATCGGCGTCGGCACGACCCGGGTCGACCCGCTCCCGGAGGTCTTCGGCCTGCGCCGCTCGCAGCGCATCCGGCGGGTCGAGGAGCTGCCCCGGGTGTTGGCCCACGTGCACCGGGAGCTGGTGGCCGCATGAGCCTCGATCGCTACCTCGCCACCGGGTCCGAGGTGCAGCTCGTGGAGCACGCCTTCCACCGCCGGCTGCCGGTGATGCTCACCGGGCCGACCGGGTGCGGCAAGACCCGCCTCGTCGAGCACGCCGGGGCCGTCCTCGGCCGAGCGGTGGTCACGATCAGCTGCCACGACGACCTCACCAGCTCCGACCTCGTGGGCCGGTTCCTCGTGGCCGGCGGCGACGTCACCTGGCAGGACGGGCCCCTCACCCGGGCTGTGCGGGAGGGGGCCATCTGCTACCTCGACGAGGTGGTCGAGGCGCGCCACGACTCCCTGGCCGTCCTCCACTCCCTCACCGACCACCGTCGCACCCTGTACCTCGACCGCACCGGCGAAGCCGTGGCGGCGCCCGACGGCTTCATGCTCGTGTGCTCGTACAACCCGGCCTACCGGAGCACGCTCAAGGAGTTGAAGCCGTCGTTCCGGCAGCGCTTCGTGAGCATCGCCCTCGACTACCTCCCCGCCGAGCGGGAGGTCGAGGTGCTCGTCGTCGAGACCGGCGTGGACGCCGCCGCCGCCGCTCGCCTGGTCCGCTGCGCCGCCGCCATCCGGGGTGCCGACGAGGTGTTCCACCTCGAACCGCCCTCCACCCGCACCCTCGTCACCGCCGCCCACCTCGTGGCGGCCGGGGTGCCCGAGCTCGAGGCCGCCGAGGTGTCCATCCTCGGTCCCTTGACCTCCGACGGGGCCATCACCACTGCGCTGCGCGAGGTGGCTGCCGCCAGCCTCCTCACCCCACCGATCGCCTTCCAGGCTGAGGAAAGGAACGGGCCATGAACGAACAGGACCGGCAGAAGAAGCGGGCCCTCATCGCCATCCAGCTGGTCATCTACGGCTACCTGGCGCTCATGATCGTCATCCAGCTGCGCCTCTCCGTGCAGCGGGACTGGTAGGGGCCGTGACCGCCACCGCGCACCCCGGGGGCTCGCTGAGCCTCGACGACCACGCCGACGAGAGCCGCGCCGCCCAGCGGGAGGCCGACCGATGGTTGATCGGCGGCACCGTCCTGATGGGCACGGCGATCCTCGGCGTGTTCGGGCTCCCGCTGTTCCTGAAGGGGCTGTCCCTCCAGGTGAAGGCGCAGAAGGCGGGGCTGGCCGTGCGGCCGATCATCGTCACGCTGATCGGTTACATGGTGATGCTCGACGGCGCCCTCAACACCTTCGGGTGGGCCATCGACCTCTTCGCCAGCCACACCTACGTGGCCCGGATCTTCCTCCCGACGTGGGGGAACATGTTCGATGCCGGGTACTTCTGGCACTACAACGAGCTGGCCGTGGGCGGCGCCTCGGCTCCGGGCGAGAAGGCCTGGGAGGTGCTCGGGATCTTCGTCGTCTTCCCGATGCGGATCGCCGCTGCCATCGGCTTCGTCCAGATGAAGCGGTGGGGCCACCAGTGGATGGTCGTCACCTGCTGGACCGGGATCCTCATGTGGATGGGCTACGTCGCCAACATGACCGTCTACGCCGACATCCGCTTCGACGGCGTGGTGTTCCCGGTCATCGGGTGGTGGCTCTACGACATCTTCTACATCACGCCGTTCGTGGCCATCCCGTACCTCCACACCGTCAACCGCGAGATCTTCTCGGACTGAAGGGACCCGACGAATGGCCACACCCACACCCCCTTCGAAGCTCCCCCTCGGCACGTCGCCGCAGTGGGAGGGCATGCACCGGAAGATCCGACGGGTCTGCTACGTGCTGCTCTTCGGCCTCGTGATCGAGGGAGCCCTCACCTTCCCCCTGCTCGCCATCTGGTACGGCGTGCCCGAGCTCTCGCCCGTCGAGGTGTGCAGCGAGCTGCAGAAGGTGATGTACAACGACGACACCCGCGAGTGCGAGACCCACCCCCTCAACTCGCCGCCCCTCGGCGGGCGGTCCGAAGCGCAGGACCAGACCACCTCGAAGGACATCTGGGGCGTGCAGCCCACCCCCCTCTACGACACCGTGCGGTTCCGGGAGCTGGTGCGCAACAAGGAGAAGCGGGACGCCAAGGCGGCCGAGAAGGCCGCCGCCGGCGACGGCGGATGAAGGACCTCGACGGCCGCACCGCGGTGGTCACCGGTGCCGGCAACGGCATCGGCCGGGCCACGGCGCTCGAGCTGGCTCGCCGGGGTTGCTCGCTGGCCCTCGTCGACCTGAGCGAGTCGGCCCTCCACGTCACGCAGCAGGCGGTGGAGGCCCTCGGCCGCAAGGCCACCGTGCACCCGGCCGACGTGTCGGACGCGGCGCGGATGGGGCAACTGCCCGACGAGGTGGTCGCCGCTCACGGGGCCTGCCACATCCTCGTGAACAACGCGGGGGTCGTGAGCATCGACCGGTTCGAGAACGTGTCGCTCGACGACATCCGCTGGATGGTCGACGTCAACCTGTTCGGCGTCCTCCACGGCTGCCACTTCTTCCTGCCGGCGCTGCGCCAGGCCGACGCCGCCCACATCGTCAACGTGTCGAGCATGGCCGGCATCGTCGGCATCCCGCAGAACGCCGTCTACTCGCTCACCAAGGGCGGTGTGCGGGCGTTCTCCGAAGCGCTGCGGGCAGAGCTGATCGGCTCACCGATCGGCGTGAGCACCCTGTTTCCCGGCTCGGTCACCACCGACATCATGGATCGGGCTCGCGGCGCCTACGCCGAGCGGTTGTCGGCCTTCAGCAAGACGCGCCTCTCGCGGGTGATGGGCCGGCCGCCGGAGGCCGCCGCCCGTCAGATCGTGAAGGCCATCGAGCGCGACCGGGCGCGCGTGCTCCTCGGTCCCGATTCCCGCACCCTCGACGTCGTCGCCCGCATCCTGCCCGGCCGCACCGGGCTCATCGGCCGGGTGCTCGACCGCATCACCTGAGGTGGGTCAGGTGGTGACGAGGATGCGTTGGCTGGCGAAGGCGCCGATGCCGATGTGACGGCCGGCGATCTCCACCGTGGTGGTGCCGTCGGGCGACGCCGCGGTGATCTTGCCGCTGCGACCGGGGAGGACCTCTGACTCCTCGAGGTACTCGA
>JALYWQ010000185.1 GCA_030852625.1 Actinomycetota bacterium | reverse complement strand
CCCGGGTGATCGAGGACTGGATCAGCCTCGAGGACCAGTGGGACCTCATCATCGGCTCGCTGATCGTGTTCGTGATCCTCCTGCTGCACCAGAACGGCGTGGCCGATGTGGTGGCCCACGCCCGCCGTCCGTGGGAGGTGCTCCGGCTCGTCGACCGCCGGCGCGAGCGGCAGCCCCTGCCGCCCGTGGAGGTGGAGCCCGTGGCCGGCGCTCGCCTCTCGGTCGACGGCCTGACGGTGCGGTTCGGATCCGTGCTGGCGCTGCACGAGGTGTCGCTGACGGTCGAGCCGGGACAGGTGGTGGGGCTCATCGGCCCGAACGGCGCGGGCAAGACCACCCTGATCGACGCCGTCACCGGCTTCGTCGATGCCGACGAAGGCGTGATCTCGCTCGGTGACCGGCGGGTCGACGGGTTGAACGCCACGCAGCGGGCCCGCCTGGGGCTGCGCCGGTCGTTCCAGTCGCTGGAGCTGTTCGAGGACATCACGGTCGAGGACAACCTCCGGACCGGGAGCGACCTGCGGGCGTCGAGGTCGTCGTGGATCACGGACCTGGTGTGGCCGGGTCGCCACGACCTCCCCCCGACCGCGGTGGCTGCCGTGCGCGAGTTCGGGCTGGAGCCCCACCTCGACGAGACGCCTGAGGAGCTGCCCTACGGCCGGCGCCGGCTGGTGGGCATCGCCCGCACGGTGGCATCGGGCCCGTCGGTGGTGCTGCTCGACGAGCCCGCCGCCGGCCTCGACGAGAACGAGAGCGCCGACCTGGCCCGGCTCATCCGCCGGTTGGCCGACGAGCGCAACATGGGGGTCCTGCTGGTGGAGCACGACGTGGGCCTGGTGATGTCCACGTGCGACCGGATCGTCGTCATCGACTTCGGCCGGGTGATCGCCAGCGGCACGCCGGCGGAGATCCGCGACGACCACGCGGTGCGAGACGCCTACCTCGGCCACACCGACGCGGCGCCGAGCGACGTGGACGAGGTCACGACGTGACCACGCTCCTCGAGGCCCAGAGCCTGTCCGCCGGCTACGGGAAGATGGCCGTGGTCCGCGACCTCGACCTCCACGTCGACGCCGGTGAGGTGGTGGCCCTCCTCGGCGCCAACGGTGCCGGCAAGACGACCACCCTGCTCACGCTCGCCGGCGAGCTGATGCCGATGAGCGGCGCCATCCGCCTCTTCGGCGAGCCGACGACGGCGCCGATGCACACCCGCTGCCGCAACGGCCTCGGCTACCTCACCGAGGAGCGCTCGGTGATCATGGGGATGTCGGTCGCCGACAACCTCAAGCTGGCGGGCGTGGCCCCCGAGGTGGCCTGCGGCTACTTCCCGGCCCTCGAGCGGATCCTGGACCGCGGCGCCGGGCTGTGCTCGGGCGGCGAGCAGCAGATGCTCTCCCTCGCCCGCGCCCTCGGGCGGCAACCGAAGGTGCTGCTGGCCGACGAGCTCTCCCTCGGCCTGGCCCCGATCATCGTCGGCAACCTGCTGCGAGCGGTGCGGGAGGCCGCCGACGGCGGCGTCGGCGTGCTGCTCGTGGAGCAACACGTGCGACAAGCCCTCACCATCGCCGACCGGGCCTACGTGATGGAACGGGGCCGCATCGTCATCAGCGGCACCCGCGACGAGGTGGCCGGGCAGCTCGATCGGATCGAGTCGGCCTACCTCGCCGGCGGGCCCTCCTCCTAGCCCCTGGCGAGGGCTCGGCGCAGGGCGGCGACGCTCGTGTCCTCGAGCTGCCGGGCCACCGGCAGGAGCCGGGTGAAGGCGAACGACGCGTGGATCAGGCCAGGGACGTCGTGGTGCTCGACGTCCACGCCCGCATCCCGGAGGGCTTGCACGTAGGCGAGGCCGTCGTCGCGAAGCGGATCGAACTCCATCGTGGTGATGAGGGCCGGGGGGAGGCCGGCGTGGGTGTCGGCGTGCAGGGGAGACGCTCGTGGGTCCAGCTGGTCGCCGTCGCCGAGGTAGGCCGCTCGGTAGCGCTCCATGCCAACCTTGGTCAGGCCGTAACCGGTGGCCAGGCGCTCGATCGAGGGCAACGACATCGTCAGGTCCACGGCCGGCACATCGAGCCACTGGAACCGCAGGGCCGGTCCGCCCTGATCGCGAGCCAGCAGGCACATCGCGGCCGCAAGGTTGGCGCCGGCCGACTCGCCGCCGATGGCCACCCGCTCGGGATCGATGCCCAACTCGGTCGAGTGATCGACCAACCAGCGGAGGGCGGCGAACGAATCGTCGAGGGGCACGGGAAAGGCGTTCTCCGGTGCCATCCGGTAGTCGACCGACGCCACCACGCAGCCCACCGCATCGGCGATGGTTCGGCACCGCGGGTCGCGCTGGTCGAGGTCGCCCACACACCACCCGCCGCCGTGGAGGAACACGTAGAGCGGCCGGGGCTTGCCCGTCGTGCTGGATGGTTCGTAGAGACGGACGCGGATGGCACCCCCGTCGACCGGCACCATCACCTCCCGGGTGGGGACCTTGGGGCCCGGTCGCATCACCACCCAGCCCAGCCGCCGGGCGAGGAGCGCACCCTCGAGGCGGAGAGCCGGGTAGGTGGCCTCGTCGTCGGCGGTGCGCGCCTGCATCCTGAGCAGCGGCCGGAGTCGAGGGTGCACGGGCATCGGGGCATTCTGCCGCTGGGTACCGTGCGGGCGTGACCGAGCCGCGTCGAGGAGTGTTCCCGGGCTCCTTCGACCCCCTGACCACCGCGCACCTGGCGGTGGCCGACGCTGCGGTTGCGGCCTGCGGACTGCACGAGGTGCACCTCGTGATCTCCCGAGTGGCGCTGGCCAAGGAGGGCGGGGCCCACACCTCGGTGGACGCCCGCCTGGCGGCGATCGACTCAGCTCGGGCCGCCCGACCGTTCCTGCGGGCCGTGACGACCGACGCGCAGCTGATCGCCGACATCGCCGCGGGCTACGAGGTCTGCATCGTCGGTGCCGACAAGTGGCACCAGCTCCAGGACCCGACGTTCTACGGCGACTCGGTCGACGCACGCGATGCGGCCCTGGGTCGGCTGCCGGCCCTCGCCGTGGCGCCCCGCGCTGGCATCGAGTCGCCGCCGCCGTCCGCCGAGGTGGTCCTGCTCGAGATCGACGCCGCGTTCCGCGAGGTGTCATCGACCGCCGTCCGCTCCGGCCGCCACGACTGGCGGGCCTGAGCTCGACCCCTCCCATCCGGCCATCGAGATCGAGACGATTCGTGGGGGCCTCGCGCCCGCGCCGTCGGTAGGTTGCCAGGCATGGGGTGGCGGGAGACGCGGGATGCAGCAGTGGCCGAAGGGACGGCGATCGTCGAGCTGGCCGAGGCCCTCGAGACGGACGACTGGGGTCGCCCAGCCCTCGGTGACTGGAGCACGGGTGGCCTGGTGTCGCACGTGGCCAATGCCATGGGTGCGCAGCAGCAGGCGTTCCAGCACATGCTGGCGGGCTCGGACGTCACCCCGCCCTACGAGAACCGCGTGTTCGACGGGATCGCACCCACCATGGCGCTGTTGCGCTCGAGCCACGACGCGTTGCTCGCCACGCAGCCCCGGCTGACCGAGGCCCATGTCGAGGCCGTGGTGCCCCTGCCGTTCGGTTCGTTCCCGACACCGCTGGCCCTGCAGATCATCCTGCTGGAGTACGGAACCCACCGGTGGGACCTCGCCGCGGTCGGCGACCCCGATGCGGCGCTCTCCGACGAGACGTCGGCCTGCGTGCTCGAGCTCCTCCCGGCCTTCTTGCTGATGTACGCCACCGCGCCGCCGACCGACCCGCTCGCCTTCCGGCTGGAGGCCGGCGAGACCATCGTCGAGGTGCGCTCGGGCGACGGCGGATGGGAGCTGGCCCCCTCGGCGCCTGGCGACACCCTCACGG
>JALYWQ010000146.1 GCA_030852625.1 Actinomycetota bacterium | reverse complement strand
CATCTGGGGTTCGACGCGGCAGCGCCCGGCCACCTCCATCACGTACTGGTCGCGCACCAAGGCGCTCGGGTGCTCCCGGATGACCTCGATGGCCGCCTCGGCGGCGCGTGCCCGTCCCTCGGCGGTGTCGAGGCGGCCGGCGAGCAGCACCCGGTCGACCCGGAACTTGAGGAACGGCACGGCGTTGTCGACCGCGGCGAGGAGGCGGTCGGGATCGTCGCCGGCCAGGTCGGCGGGGTCGACGCCGGGCGGCAGATCGGCGACGGCCACCTCGATCTCGTGGTCCTTCTCCCACTGGTAGAAGCGCTCCGCCGCCGCTTGGCCGGCGGCGTCGGCGTCGAAGGCCAACACCAGCCGGCGGGCGTAGCGCCGGAGGAGGCGCACGTGCTCCTCGGTGAGCGCGGTGCCGCACGTGGCCACCGCCGCGGGGATGCCGGCCCGGGCGAAACCGATGACGTCCGTGTAGCCCTCGCACACGATGGCCCGGTCGTCCTGGACGATGCGGGTCTTCGACCAGTTGAGGGCGTAGAGGAGCTTCGACTTCTGGTACAGCGCGGTCTCCGGGGTGTTCTTGTACTTCGGTCCCTCCCCGCCCGGCATGACCCGGCCTCCGAAGCCGACGGCGTCGCCGTTGGCGTCGAAGATGGGGAAGAGGATGCGTCCCCGGAACGCATCGGTCGGTCGGCCCCCGCGGTTGAGGTACCCGAGGCCGGTCTCGACGATGAGGTCGCTGGGCAGCTTGAGCGCTTTGACCAGCTCGTCCCACGCTTCCGGGGCCCACCCGACCCGGAAGGCGCGGACGTCGTCGCCGGTGAGACCCCGCTCCCGCAGGTACTTCCGGGCCACCGAGGCGTCCGGCGCCGACAGCAGCCGCTCGTGGTACCAGTCGACGGCCTGCTCCACGGCCTTCACCAGGCGAGCCCGCTTCTTGCGGCCCTCCCCCTGCCCCTCGTCGGTGTACCGCAGGGTGACACCGGCCCGCCCGGCCAGCAGCTCGATGGCGGCCACGAAGTCGATGTGCTCCATCTCGCGCACGAAGGTGATGGCGTCGCCACGGGCCTGGCACCCCCAGCAGCGGTAGAACCCGAGCTCCTGGTTCACGTTGAACGACGGGGTCTTCTCGGCGTGGAAGGGGCACAGGCCCACCCACCGCTGCCCGCTGCGGCGGAGCTGCGTGTACTGCGTGATGAGGGCCACGAGATCCGTGGCCGTGCGAACGGCCGCGATGTCCTCGTCGACGATGCCCATCGGGGGGACGGTAGCGGGCGCGAGGGACGGTCAGGCCGGGCCCGACCGGAGACGGTCGAGCTCCGCCGCCGTGTACGCGGCCATCATCTCGGCCCAGTCGCCGCTCCGCTCTGCGAGGCCACGGCATCGCTCACGGGCGGCGTCCCACAGCTCCTCGCGACCGGTGGCCCGGGCCAGCCGAGCGGTGGCCCGCCAGGCTTCGAGGCCCCCGACCTCGTCCAGCCCGGCCAGGGCCCGCTCGATGCGGTCGGTCGACGACTCGGCGGCCTCGGGCGCTGTCGCCGCGACGAGCTCGACCTGCACGTCGGCCAGGTAGGCCGTGCGGAGCGCGCCGACGGCGCGGGCGTCGGTCGCCACCCGCTCGGCGAGGTCGAGGGCCAGGGTCGGGAAGCCCTCGAGCCTCGCCAGGCGGCTCTTCAGGAGGTCGAGGCGCTGCCGTTGGTGCCACGCCATCGTGGTACCCGGTCCGTCGGTGGCGACGAGGCCCTCGAGCCACCCCTCCGCCTCCGCCTCGTCGCCGGCGTCCAGCGCGGCGCTGGCCAGGTCGAGGAGCGCGTGGTTCGACGCTTCGCTCCCGGGTGGGGCCAGGTCGAGGCAGCGCCGGCGGTGCCCCTTCGCGTCGCCGAGCACGCCGACGGCACCGAGCAGCCAGGCCGAGCAGTTGTGGAACGTCGGCCGGTGCCGGTCGCCCGCCGCGCCCATGCCGTCGAGCACGGTTCGCCACTCGTCGAGCACGAGGAACGCCGCGGCCACCTCGCCCAACTGGCCGAGCGCGTAGACCCGTGCGAAGAGCGATTGCGGCACGAGGAAGGGCTGCCGTCGGACGGTCTCGGCACTCGGTCCGGCGCCGAGGAGGGTCAGCGCCTCGCTCGGGCGACCCTGGTGGTTGCGGAGCGCCGCCAGCCACACGGCGGCGCCCTCCCGGACCGTGCCGGCGCCGACCACCACCGCCTCGTCGAGCCGTCGGTCAGCGGCGGCCAGTCGACCCTGGGTGTGCAGGACCCGGCCGGCGAGGGCGAGGCAGCTGGCCCGCCGTTCGGGGGCCGCCGGCGCCGCGGCACCCTCCTCGGCGTAGGCCAGTGCCGCATCGAGGTCCTGGCGATGGAAGGCCACCCAGGCCGCCACCTCCGACGCGCCCGGTTCGCCGAGCTCGACCGATCCCTCGGCGCCCCGCCACGCCACCTCCAGGTCGGCGTCGGCGACATCTGGCTCGACGAGGAGCCCGTCGAGCGACTCGGCGAGCCGGTCGGCGGCTGCGCGCGGGGCCTCCACCCAGGCGCCGTGGTGCTCCGGGAGCAACGGACCCCGCACCAGGTCGAGCGC
>JALYWQ010000123.1 GCA_030852625.1 Actinomycetota bacterium | reverse complement strand
CGCTACGAGTACTCCGCGCTCGGGCCCGTCGTGAACCTGGCCCAGCGCCTCTCCGATGCCGCCCGCGACGGCCGTGAGATCCTGCTCAACCAACGGGCCCACGCCATGCTCGAGGACCGCATCGAGGTCAGCGAGGTCCCCGGTGGCCTCGACCTGCCCGGCTTCTCGAGCGGGATGACGGCCTGGGAGCTCCACGGGCTCCGGGACCGAGTGCCCGCCACGCGGTGAGGCTCGACCGGTTCTTCGGTCCCCACCTCGGGGTCCGGGTCTCCACGGCGTCGACCGAAGCCGATGCCACACCCGAGACGCTCATCCACTTCGCGGGCATCGCCGGCACGCTCATCCTCGGCAGCGGGATCGTCTCCACGACCTCCACCCTCGGCACCGTGCTGTTCGCCGACGACATCCGGGGCTTCCGGCCGGGCGTGCTCTTCCCGCTCGGGATCACCGGGATCCTCCTCGGGCTGGTGATCCGGCGGCTGCGCGGCTGGCCGAAGCTCTGGATGGTCCACGCCCTCTCGCTCGGCGCCATCCTCCTGATCTCCTGCTTCGCTCTGTCCAGCGGACCCGTGCTCGCGCCCTACGCGGCCATCTGCTACGTGCTGAACACCGTGGGCATGTTCGCCTTCCTCACCCGGCGCGGGGCGTTGACCAACGTGGCGTTCGTGGCCCTCAACTACGCCGTCGTCCTGCACGTGCTCGAGCCGGTGCCCACGCCGATCGGGCAGTGGTTCATCATCGCCAGCCTCGCGGTGGTCGGTGGCTTCGCAGTGGAGGTGCTCGTCACCAAGCTGGCCGAGCTGGCCGCCGCCGAGGTGGCGGCGCGCGAGGCCCTCGAGGTGGCCAGCCAGCACAAGTCCGACTTCCTCGCCGGCATGTCGCACGAGCTGCGCACGCCGCTCAACGCCGTGATCGGCTTCGCCGACGTCCTCGAAGGACAGCACTTCGGACCGCTCAACGAACGGCAACGGGAGTACGTCGAGGACATCCAGGTGGCCGGCCGCCACCTCCTCGCCCTCATCAACGACGTCCTCGACCTGTCGAAGGTGGAGGCGGGGCGGATGGAGATCTGCCCCACCTGGTTCTCGCTCGGCGACACCATCGCCTCCTCGGTGCAACTCGTCCGCCCCCGGGCCGACCAGCAGGCGCTGCGGATCGTCGTCGACGGATCGCCGGAGGCGGAGCAGGCCTACGGCGACCAGCTCCGCATCCAGCAGGTGCTCGTGAACCTCCTGTCGAACGCCGTGAAGTTCACACCAACCGGGGGGTCCATCACCGTCGTCGCTCGGGGCGACGAGGGAGGCGTGACGGTCTCGGTCCGCGACACCGGCATCGGCATCGCCGAGGCCGACCTCGAGCGGGTCTTCGAGGACTTCCAGCAGGCGGGCGGCGCCGGCGGGACCCGCGAGGGCACCGGGCTTGGGCTCCCATTGTCGCGCCGGTTCCTCGAGCTCCACGGGGGCGAGCTCTGGGTCGAGAGCACACCGGGCGCCGGGAGCGCGTTCACCTTCCGTCTCCCGTCGCCGGCCCGCGATCGGGTCGCCACATCCTGACGGAGGCGATCCATCCGGCCGCACTCGGGTGTGCGAGGATCGGCCGATGGTCGTTCGGCGCCGTGCGATCGCTGCCGTGCTGGTGCTCGTCGCGCTGGCGGTTGCGGCGTGCGGTGGTGACGATGGCGACAGCGACGGTCGGCCGAGCGGGCTCCCCACCGAGGTGGGCGACGAACCGGCCACCGCTTACCGCGTCGTCTACCGGTTGACCTCGCCGGGGGGCAGTGGCCGCGAGGTGCTCGAGGTGCGCCGGCCCTTCGAAGCCCACCTCCGCCAGGAGGGCGCCGACGGCGAGGTCACCGCCGAGCGGTGGTCGGCGCTCGGCGCCGTCGTCACCCGGTCGGCGGACGGATCGTTCGTGGAGCTGTCGGTCGCGGCCGCACCAGCCCTGGGCGATCAGCGCCTCGATCGGATGGTCGACGAGCTCGAAGCGGCCGAGCAGCTCACCGGCCGCCGGACGGCCACGGTGGCGGGGCGGCCGTGCACCTTCGTCGACCAGAGGAGCGAGGTGGCCACGTTGCCGGCCGGCGCCGATCCGTCGGTCGACGAGGCGAAGCAGATCACCGCGGTGGTCGAACGGTGCGTGGACGCCGAGGGGATCGTCCTGGAGGAACGGTGGAGCTCCCCCGGTGGCGAGCGCCTCCTCACCAAGCGCGCCACGGAGCTGGCCACCGGCGACGACCTCGACCTGGACCTCGAGCTGCCCGAGGCCGAGTCCCTGCCGGCCGCCAGCGGCAACGGGTCGTTCGAGCCCGTCGACCCCGATGCCCCCGGGCCGCTCCCCCAGCAGTTCGACCTGGAGCCCGGCGAGGGCTTCTCGTTCGTCGGACGCTTCGCCGTGCAGCCACCGCGGTTGGGTGCCCCGGCGGGCGACGCCGGGCTTCGCGTCACCACCGATGTGTGGCGTCGAGGTCCCGACGTGCTCCTGCTGGATCAAGGCGTCGGCACGGGTGGCGCGACCCCCTTCGACGAAGCCCTCGTGTGGCGACCGCTCGACCTACCCGGCCTCGGTGCCGCGCAGCTGGCCGGCAACCTGACCTCGGCCGAGGTGCGCATCCGGCGGCCCGACGGTGGCTTCGTCCGGTTGGCCGGCACGGTGCCGGTGGCGGATCTCGTCGCCCTGGCCGGCGAGATCACCTCCACCGGCTGACCGGCTGACCGCCCTCCGCGTCAGGCCTTCGAGAACACGAGCAGGAGGTCGACCTCGCCCTCGCGACCGACCTGCGCCGGCCCGCCGCTGGCGTCGGGGATCTCGTAGTCGTCGAAGTTGACCGGGATGGTGCCGAGCACCGCGATCTGGTCACCGGTGCGGGTGGCCTTCACCTCGAAGGTGACTGCATTGGTGACCCCGCGGAGGGTGAGCTCACCGGTGACGGGGGCGGTGACCTCGGCCCCGTCCTCGGGGAGCGAGCCCAGCTCGATCGGCTCCGTGAGCTCGAAGATGGCCTCCGGGAACTGATCCGTCGACATGATCCGGCCGTGGAACTGACCGTCGCGCTGCGAACGGTCGCTCGTCACCGTGGTCATGTCCACCGTGATCTCGGTGCTCGTGATCGTGGTCCCGGCCAGCACGAGCGAGCCCGTGACGTCTGGCGTGCGACCGCCGGCGACGACGCTGTTCCCGAAGAGCGTCTCGGGCACGAGGTAGCCGGCCTGGGTGCCTTCGGCGACCTCCCAGGTGCCGTCGAGGCCGTCCGAGGTCGACCCGGCGTCGGCCGTCGTCGACGACGCGTCGGTGTCGGGGGTGGTGGACGGGATGTCCTCGAACGACAGCCGTTCGGCGTCGTCCCCCTGGATCGCGTTGATGACGGCGAGGCCGCCCCCGATCACGACCGCGAGGGCGACGACGGCGATGACCCAGGTGCGAGGCTGGCGCAGGAAGGAAGGGGAGCTCGACATGGGGACGATCTTCCCAAACCCGTCCGGCAGCCGGCTGGCAACATCCTGAGAGGATCATGTGAGTCCACGGGCAGCTCCCAGGAAACCCCCAGGCGCCTCGGGCACACTCGAGCCATGAGCACCGCCCGCCTCCTGCTCGTCGACGACGAGGACAACCTGCGTTCGATGCTCGAGGCTGCACTGCGCCACTCCGGCTTCGACGTGCACCCGGTGCGCAACGGTCGGGACGCCATCGACGCCGTCGCCGCCGTCCGACCCGACCTGGTGGTCCTCGACGTGATGCTCCCCGACCTCGACGGGTTCGACGTGTGCAAGCGGCTGCGCAGCTCGGGGGACCGCACACCCGTGCTCTTCCTCACGGCTCGTGACGCCACCGAGGACCGCGTGCGGGGTCTCACCCTCGGCGGCGACGACTACCTCGTGAAGCCGTTCAGCCTCGAGGAGCTGGTGGCCCGGATCACCGCCGTGCTCCGACGGGC
This sequence comes from Actinomycetota bacterium, assembly GCA_030852625.1. Classification (GTDB taxonomy): domain Bacteria; phylum Actinomycetota; class Acidimicrobiia; order Acidimicrobiales; family VFJN01; genus VFJN01. Next base: position 685 of record JALYWQ010000123.1, on the reverse strand, counting down.
CGGGAAGGACCCGGCTCGGGTCGAGCTGGTGTGCGCCGACCTCGAGATGGACGACGACGCCCACCAGGTGGTCCGCGCCGGGAGCGAGGTGGCCCTCTCGCCCACCGAGTACAACCTCCTCCGGTACCTGCTGACCAACCAGGGACGGGTCGTCTCGAAGGCCCAGATCCTCGACCACGTGTGGGACTACGACTTCGGCGGCGACGGCGGCGTGGTCGAGACCTACATCGGCTACCTGCGTCGCAAGGTCGACAACGTCGAGCCCCGCCTCATCCACACCATCCGTGGTGTGGGCTACAGCCTCCGGGCGCCGAAGTAGCCGCCGATGTCGCTCCGGGCCCGCCTGCTGCTCGGCATGGGCGCGATCGCGGTCGTGCTCGTGCTGGCCGGCGCGGCCATGCTCCGCACCACGGAACGGAACCTCGTCGAGCAGGTCGACGACCAGCTCCGCAACGCCGGCCCGGCCCTCACCCGGATCCCGCGGGGCGGCCCCTACTCGTGGCAGGGACACGGTCAGGAGCAGGAGGAGGACCAGGACACCGGCGGCGATGACCAGCAGCCTCGGCTCAGCCGGCTCTACGTCGGGCAGCTGACCGCCGACGACACCCTGCGCACCCTCTACGCGCCGGACCTCTACGGGTACGAGGCCCCGGCGCCGTCGCTCGACGACGGTGACGTCGAGCGA
>JALYWQ010000470.1 GCA_030852625.1 Actinomycetota bacterium | reverse complement strand
CGCATGCCGGCGTTCTCCTCGCCGATGAGGTACCCGACGGCTCCCTCGCCGCCGTCGCCGTAGGAGAGGACGCAGGTGGGGCTGGCCTTGATCCCCATCTTGTGCTCGATGGACACGCAGGTGACGTCGTTGCGCTCATCCGGGTTGCCGTCTGCGTCGAGCAGGAGCTTCGGAACGATGAAGCAGCTGATGCCCTTCGTGCAGGGCGGGGCCGAGGGGGTGCGGGCCAGGACGAGGTGGATGATGTTCTCCGACATGTCGTGCTCGCCGAAGGAGATGAAGATCTTCGTGCCGGTGATCCGGTAGGAGCCGTCATCCTGCGGGACGGCCTTCGTCGTGAGGGCACCGACGTCGGAGCCGGCCTGGGGCTCGGTGAGGTTCATCGTGCCGGTCCACTCGCCGGTGACCATCTTGGGGAGGTACGTCTCCCGGTGCTCCTCGGACGCATGGTGGAGCAGCATGTCGATGGCGCCCTGGTTGAGCAGCGGGCACATCGAGAAGGCCATGTTGGCGGAGGTGAGGATCTCCTGCATGGCCACGCCGACGAGCCACGGGAACCCGCCGCCGCCGTAGTCGCTCGGGAAGGCCACGCCGCCCCAGCCGGCGTCGACGTAGGCCTTGTAGGCCTCGACGAACCCCTCGGGCGTGGTCACCGACCCGTCGTCGTTGCGGACGCTGCCCTGCACGTCGCCCACCCGGTTGAGCGGTGCGACGAGGTCCTCCATGAACCGGGCGTTCTCCTCCAGGACCCCGAAGACGCTGTCGGCGTCCACGTGGTCGAACCCGGGGAGGGCGAGCACCGAATCGAGGTCGACGAGGTGTTGGAGGACGAACCGCATGTCCTGCAGGGGCGCGGAGTACTCAGGCATCTCCAGAGGTTAGGTCGTGCCTGGTTCGGCCCCCACGGCGGCGAGGACCTCGAGGATCTCCTCGCCGTAGGTGTCGAGCTTGGCCGGGCCGATGCCCGGGCAGGCCCGCAGCGCCTCCAGCGTGAGCGGCAGCCGTTCGGCGATGCCGGCCAGGTGCTTGTCGGAGAGGACGACGAACGCCGGCACCTCGTCGGCCTTGGACCGGGCGAGGCGCCAGGCCCGGAGGGCCTCCTCGGCCTCGGTGGCCAGCGGCGACGCCGGTGCAACGAGGGTGAACGGCGCGCCGAGCACGTGGACCCGCTCGCCGAAGCGCACGAAGAACGCTCCGCCGCCGTCGAGCACGAGCCGCACGCCCTCCTCGGTGACGTCCTCCACCGTGCCCTCGTAGCCGCCCAGCACTCGTAGCTCGAGGCCGACGGCGGCGGTGACGGTGGCCCGGTCGGCCGGGGCGGCTCGACGGGCGGGCCGGGCGGCGACGACGCGTTCCGGTGTGGGGGCCGACACAAGGTGACCCTTGGGGGCGCTCCCGTCGAGCTCGCCGAGGAACGGCGAGCGGCGACCCCGGTCGCCGAGCACGAGCACCCGGGACCTCCCTCGGGTGATGCCGACGTGGAGGATGCGACGCTCCTCCTCGATGTCGTCGGCCAGGCGGTGGGGCACGATCCCCTCGGTGACGCCGAACACCACCACGCGCGGCCACTCCCGTCCCTTCACCCGGTGGACGGTGGAGAGGGTGACGCCACCGGTAGCTCGCTCCCGGTGGAAGGCCCGCCGGAGCCAGGCCTCGAACGACCCGGCGTCGGGGTGCAGGTCGGCCACCTGGAGCAGCGCCTCGAGGTCGTCGAGGTGGGATCCCGAGGCCCCGCCGGAGCTGTCGAGCAGCGTCATGGCCGACCCGAGGCCGATCTCGTCACGCACGACGAGGAGCAGCTCCCGCGCCGTGGCCCCGCCGCGGGCCCGGCGGGCCAGGCGATCGAGGTCGGACGCGAGGTCGTCGAGCTTGGCACCCACCTTCGGGTCGTCGATGCGGGCCGCGGCCCGGCGGACGTCGTCGATGGACCGGCAGCGGTCGAGCCACTTCACGGCCCACTGCGGCAGCCCCCGACTGGGTCGCCGGTGGACCTCGGCCAGGTCCCGCCCGTCGATCTCGTCGGGCGCGACCGCGATGCGCAGGTAGGCCAGTGCCGCCCGCACGCCCAAGCGACCCAACACGCTCTCGTCGAGGATCGAGTCGACGGCCACACCGGCTTCGGCGAGGGCCACGTGGGGGGCGAGGAGCAACGACTGCACCCGGGCCAGCACCGCCACGTGATCGGGCGCCACCTCCGGCTCGGCGAGCCAACCCGTCACGGCATCAACCAGGCTGGTCGCTCCCCCATCGGACGGGTGGGTGCGCACCTCGAAGGCCTCGGGGGCCGGGTCGGCGTCGGGGCCGGGCCGGATCTCCTTCGGCACCCGCCGGTCGTTGTACGCGAGCAGGGTGGTGACGGTGCGGGTCACGTCCGCCGGGCACCGGTAGTTCACCTCGAGGGCGTGGGGCACGGCGCCCGGGAAGAACCGGTCGAAGTCGATCAGGAACCGAGGGTCAGCGCCGGCATGGCCATAGATCGTCTGGTCGTCGTCGCCGACCCCGAAGACGTCGGCGGCCGGGCCTGCTGCAAGGCGGACCAGCAGCACGTGGGCCGGGGTGAGGTCCTGGAGCTCGTCGACCAGGAGATGCCGGTGGTCGGCCTGCACGGCCCGGCGCAGCTCGCCGTCTTGGAGCAGCGCCTCCACGGCGCCGAACACCTGCTCGTCGAAGTCGATGACGCCACGGCTGCGCAGCTCCTCGCGGTAGTGCCCGTACGCCGCGGCCAGCCCGGGGACGTCCTCCAGCTCGTCCTCCACCTCCTGCGGGCGACGTAGGCCGAGCCGGATGAGCGACAGGCCGTCGAGGTAGGGGGCGATCGGATCGGTGTTGACCCGGCGCTGCTGCTTGGGCACCAGCCGCTCGATGATCGATCGCACCTCCCGCTCGTCGAGCAGGTCGGGACGACGGCCCCGCGCACGTGCGAGGAGCCCGTAGCCCCAAGCGTTGAGGGTCTGCACCCGGGCACCGAGCCCGGCCAACCGCCCCGACATCTCCTCCTGGGCCTGCTTGTTGTAGGCCAGCGCGAGCACCGCCTCCCGCTCGAAGCCCCGGTCGGCGAGCAGGTGGCGGAGGCGCTCGGTGAGGACGCGGGTCTTGCCTGATCCAGCCGGTGCGATCACGCGGGCCGGGCCCGAGTGGTGGGCCACCGCCTCCAGCTGGTCGGGGGCCAGCGTGGCGCTCGGCGCCACCACCGGCGGCTGCGGGCGCAGCGACCCGAGCTCCACGGTCTCGCGGTGGACGATGGCAGCACCGGCCAGCTCGCCGGGGAGCGGCGCCCGCGGCCCACCGTCGATCCACGCCGGGGTGCCGTCGGCGAGGACGACATCGCCGGGGTCGCCCGGCCCGGCGGCGACGGCACCGAGCCGGGTCGCCTTCCGCGCCCACCACCAGATGGGCTCGCCCTCGGCTCGGGCGTCGTAGCTGTTGGCCCACACGAGGAAGTGGAGGCGGTCGGGCCAGGTCTCGAACCCGGGTCCCAGCCGCCACGGCTCCTCGGCGGTGCTCACCGGCGCCCGGTAGGTGCCCGGGTCGGCGGCGGCCTCGATCACGATCGGACGACGGGTGGCCCAGGCGTCGTGGAGCCGGGCGACCACGTCGGCCGGCTCGGCCACCGCCGCCGCGTCGACGACCACCCGCTGGGCACCGTCCCACGCCTCGGGCGCGGCCGCTCCTGCACCGACGATGACGGCGCGACCGAGCTCGAGCGGACCAGGGATCGCCACGCCGGCCACCCTACGCAGGCCCTGTGACGACGCCGGGCGACTGGCTACCCTCCCTGCGTGCACACCACGGTCGAGATCGATTCCCTGCTGGGCGACGCCGGGGCCGACGCCATGGTCGACCTGGCCGAGCGCTTCGGTCGCCACGGCACCTACAGCCAGGAACACGTCGACAGCCCGATCGGCGTCGGCCTCCCCCAGCGGCTCGACGCGCTGGCCAACTTCCTCCGCAGCGGCGGCCGCACCGGCAACCCCGACCAGGAGAGCCTCCGGGTGCTCGGCGCCCGCACCAACTACTTCCGCGAGGAGTACGCCTACGGCCTGGAGCCCCGCATCGCCGGGATCGAGCCCTTCCTCCACCACGAGGGGTTCGTGGAGGCGGCCCGGGCCATCTACCCCGGGCGGCCCATCGTGGAGCCCGCCATCGCCTTCGCCAACCTGATGGTCCCCGGCCAGGAGCTGGCCGTGCACACCGACGTGCCGGAGTTCCGGGGCTGCAACCGCAAGGTGATGCCCCAGTGGCTGCTCGTCGCCATGCACCACAGCGGGCTGTTCGAGCAGTGGCGCATGCCGATCGCCACCGGGGTGGCCTGGTTCCACGACTGCGATGGCGGCGAGTTCGCGTTCTGGCCCGAAGGGTTCGAGGGCCCGGTCGCCCAGCACAAGGCTCGGCGGGACTCCGCAGTGGTGCTCGACGCCGACTCCGTGTTCCACGGCGTCGACCGCATCGCCTCCACGGTCCCGGAGATGGCCCCGCTCCGACCGGGAATGGGCCTCGAACCGCTCGGGGACGGTCGTTGGATCGTGCGGGACGGCGACGAGGTGGCTGCCACCTACGACTGGGACGAGCTGCGCTTCTCCGTGTCCTGGAAGGCCTACTGCTTCGCCGACGAAGAGGAGCAGCGGACGTGGCGGACCCACGCCGCCGACCTCACGCTCGAGGCCGTCGTCGACCGGCTGATCGACGACCTCCGGGAGCGGGGGGCGATCGACGGCGAGCCCCCGGCGGATCCCGACCTGTCGCACCTCATCATCGACACCTACATCCGGTTCCCGGCCGCCAGCTGAGGGCCTGCGCCGAGCCGCCGGCGGCCAAACGGCCGTAGCCTGGACCCATGCTCTTCGGACGTGACAAGACCGCCATGGTGGAGCCCGATCAGGCCCTTCCGGGCCGCGAGGCCACGATGCCGGTGCCGCCGGCCCACTTCGTCCTCGGCACCCCGCTCGAGGGCCCGTTCCCGGACGGCACCCGCACTGCCGTCTTCGGGATGGGGTGCTTCTGGGGCGCCGAGCGGAAGTTCTGGGAGCTGGGCGAGGGCATCGTCACCACCGCGGTCGGCTACGCCGGTGGCTTCACGCCCAACCCCACCTACGAGGAGACCTGCAGCGGCCGCACCGGCCACACCGAGGTCGTGCTCGTGGCCTACGACCCTTCGACGATCACGTACGAGAAGCTGTTGGCCACGTTCTGGGAGAACCACGACCCCACCCAGGGCATGCGCCAGGGCAACGACGTCGGCAGCCAGTACCGCTCCGCCATCTACACCGACGGGCCCGACCAGGCCGAGGCGGCCGAGACGAGCCGCAAGGTGTTCCAGGAGCAGCTCACCGCCGCCGGCTACGGCGAGATCACCACCGAGATCCGTCCCGTCGACGGCGAACCAGCAGTGCCGTTCTTCTACGCCGAGGACTACCACCAGCAGTACCTCGCCAAGGTGCCGAACGGCTACTGCGGCCTGGGCGGCACCGGCGTCAGCTGCCCCATCGGCCTGGCCACCTGATCCGTCGGGGTCAGCCCCGCCCCAGCAGGTCGATGACGACCTGGGCCAGCTGCGGACCGCGGTCCTCCTGGAGGAAGTGGCCGCCGCCCTCGATGGTGGTGTGGGCCTGGCCCTTCGTCCCGGGGATCCGCTCGAGGAGCCCCTTCTCGTTGCCCCGGGTGATCGGATCCTCGTCGCTGAAGGCGCAGATGAACGGCTTGTCGAAGGCCGACAGCACCTCCCAGGCGGCCCGGTTGGCCGGCGCCTCGGGATCGTCGGGCGAGGTCGGCACCAGCTTGGGGAACTGCCGGGCGCCCTCCTTGAACGACTCATCGGGGAACGGCGCGTCGTAGGCCGCGATGACCTCGGGTGACAGGTCGGTGGTGCAGCCGCCGTTGATGATGAAGCCGACCGGGAACTGCGGCGTCTCCTGGGAGAACCGCTGCCAGTCGAGGAACGCCTTGCCCGGCTTGCCGTCGCCCGTGGGCAGGTAGGTGTTGGCGGCCACCACCGCCGCGAATCGGTCGGGGTCGGCGGCCACCAGGCGCAGGCCGAGCAGCCCACCCCAGTCCTGGCACACGAGGGTGATGCCACGGAGGTCGAGGGCGTCGAACACCTGGGCCGTGAGCCACGCCACGTGGCGGGCGTAGGTGTAGTCCTCCCGGTCGGCCGGCTTGTCGGACCGACCGAAGCCAACCAGGTCGGGGGCGATCACCCGGCACCCGGCGGCCGCCAGCGGCGGGATCATGTGCCGGTAGAGGTAGCTCCAGCTCGGCTCGCCGTGGAGCAGCAGCACCACCGGGCCGCTCGGGTCGCCCTCGTCGAGGTGGTGCACCCGGAGGGTGCCACCGTCACCGTCGGGGATCTCCACGTAGTGCGGCTCGAACGGGTAGCCCTCGAGCCTCTCGAAGCGGTCGTCGGGCGTGCGCAGCGTTTCCATGGTTCCCCTTCCAACAAGTGACAGCAAGTATGCCACTACATCTGGTGGCCCGACACGTCAGAGGTCGCGCACGGCGACGAGGTCGATGCCCCGGCGCTCGACGACATCCCGCACCGCCGGGTCGCACAGCGCGGCCAGGTCGGCCACCCGGTACGGCTCGGCCCACATCGCGTTGTCGGCATCGGCGTCCGTGAGGGCCCGGAGCTCCCCGCCCTCCACCCCCGGATGGGCCATCACCATGTGGGTCCCCGGCTCGAGCTGGTCCAGCCGATCGGCGAACCACGCAGCCCGGTCCTCCAGCGGCGCCAGGCTCAGCACGATGATCGACGCGAACTCGTGGTGGGGCTCCACGCCCCGGTACATGAACTTGACCCCGTGGCGCTCACACACCGCTGCGTAGGCCGCCGGTTGCGTGATCCCCATGTGGGGGTCGACGTAGCTCAGGGCCAACCCAGCCGCGATGGCGCGATCGGCCTGGGCCAGCGCCTCACCGACGGCATCATCGGTGTCGATGGCGGTCGCCTCGGCCAGGGTCCTCGGCAAGGTGCCGTCGGCACCGCGGAGCGAGGGCCCGGCCGTGAGCGGACCCCACCGCAGGTACTCCCACTCGCAGGTGAGGGTGACGTGGAGGCCCACCGCCAGGCCGAGCCGCGTGGCGATGGCGGCACCCTCGCCGAACCACGGCGTGGGTGCCATGACCGAGGTCTGGGTGAGGATCCCGTCCGTGGTGGCGAGGGCCATGCCCTCGTTGACGGCCCGGCACATGCCGAGGTCGTCACCCTGGACCACGAGCCTGATGTCCCCCACTGCACTCCCCCACGTTCGGCCGGCCGATGGGCCGGGCGTCGTGGGGTCAGACCACTCGGACCGGGGTCCCGACCTCGATCAGACCCGAGGACCAGAGGAAGTCCATCGCCGCGTTCGACACCCGGGCGCACCCGTGCGACGCAGGGTACCCAGGGATCGACGGCGAGCCGTGCACCGCGATGCCGCGGTTGAAGTACTTCGGGCGGTAGAGGTCGCCGAGCGGCGCGTGGCGCATGCCGTCGATCTGGCGGTCGACGGCGAACTCGCCACGCGGGGTCGGGGTGCGGGAGGTGCCGGTGGAGGTGTTGATCACCCAGACCACCTCGCCGTCGTGGACCAGGAAGAGGAGCTGGCGGGCCAGGTCGATCTCCACCCCGTCGGCCAGGCTGCTCGGCTGCGGCGTGGACGCGGCGGTCAGGCGCTCCATGGTGGCCGGACCGGGCTGGCCGTCGCGCTCGAGCCCCTCCGCCTTCTGGAAGGCGAGGACAGCCTGCTTGGTGGCCCTGCCCATGGTGCCGTCGGGCTCGCCGAGCCAGTACCGGAGCTCGATGAGCCGTTCTTGGAGGACGACGATGGCGGCGGCGTCGGACTGGTCGAGCGACGGCGGGGGCACGGCCACCGTGGTGGTCGGGGCCAGCGTCGTCGTGGTGGGTGGGGCCGTCGTCGTGGGGACCACGGTCGTGGTCACCTCGATCGTGGTGGACGGCACGGTCGACGAGGTGACCGCACCCGGCGAGCCCGACTCCGAGGCGCCCACCGACACGGCCAGCACGGCCGCCGCCGCGGCCACCACCAACGTGGCCACCAACGAGAGGATCGATCGCCGTCTGGTCGACTGCTTCACGGTACCTAGGACGCTCGTGGCGCCGATTCCGTTCCCGGAAATCCTGCCGTCGGGTTCCTCGTCCAGGCCGGTCACAGCAGTACCGTGCCTCGATGCCCGCTGGTCGCCGTTGGCGTGCTCCCATCGCCGCTGCGGCCGTCCTCGGTGGCGGCATCGCCGTCGGCGTGGCCGGGACGGTGCTCACGAGCCAGACGGCCACCGCGCCGACCACCTCCAGCACGACGGTTCCATCGACCACCACCACGGTGCCGGCGACCACGACCACTGCGCCCGCTGACCGTCCGATCGGTCCCGTGGCCCACGCTCCGCTGGCCACGGTGGGCGACCTCACGCTCCTGCACCCTGCCGGGCGCGTCGAGCGGGTGGGCTTCCACGAGTCGACCCTCGACGGGGCCCTCGAGCTCACCCCCCTGCCGACAGCCGTGCAGGCCACCACGCTGAACACCCGGGCTCGGGGCCACGGCCCCCACACCGCGGTGGACGTGGTGAGCGATCCGACCGGCGCGGTGCGAGCTCCGGTGACGGGCACCGTGATCGCCGCCGGCGGCTACCAGCTCTACTGCGCCCACCACGACGACACCGTCGTCATCGTCCCCGACGGCCATCCCACCTGGTACGTCCGCGTGTTGCACATCGACGGCGTGCGGGTCGTGCCCGGCTGGCGGGTGGAAGCCGGGGTCACCGTGATCGCGGCTCGCCCACGTGCCCTGACCTTCCGCTCGCAGATCGACCGGTTGGCCGCCAACCAGCCGGCCTGGCCGCACGTGCACGTCGAAGTCGACGACAACGCCGTTCCCGACACCCCGTCCAAGGGCGACAGCTGCTGAGGGCTGACGCCGATCAGGGAACCGCGGCGACGACGTCATCGACCACGCCGTCGACCACGGCTTCGGTGTCCGGATCGAGCGGCAGCGTCGCGAGGTAGGGCCCGAGCCAGCCGTCGATCACCGCCGACGCCGCGTCGGTGGTGAAGTGCACGCCGTCGGGCCGGCCCCCGTCGATCCCGAACACCGAATCCGTGTAGCTGCCGTCGGGGCACAGCTGCGCCGCGAAGTCCAGCACCTCGACCGTCCGCACGGCCGCCAGCTGCGGGATGAGCTGTTGCTCGATCCAGCTCAGTCGCTGGTCGGCCACGTCGCGGTCCATCACGTTCGCCGAACGGGACAGGTCGACGCACGGGGGCGTGGCCCACACCACCTTGGCGCCGGTGGCCTGCATGGCCGACGCCGCCGCCGCCCACTCGTCGAGGACGTAGCGGTCGAAGATCGGGTCGCCCGGCGCCCGGACCCCGTCCCACATCGGACCGGAGCGGTCGTAGACGTCGACCAGGCCGGCGAGGACGAGCACGACGTCGGGCCGGAAGGTCCGCAGGTCCTGCTGGAAGCGCTCCGTCGCCCACCAGCCGCACGATTCGGGGATGTCGTTCGTCCCACCGTCGGACAGGTGCACGACCCCGCCGCGGCTGATGGGGCACCCCAACTGGGTGGCGTCGTGCAGCACCACCCGGCCCCCGTTGCCACCCCACGACTTCAGCGCGTGGGCCATGGCCATCCCGACCGAGTCGCCGATCACCAGCACCCGACGCGGCTGCGGTGACGACGGGGCGACGGCCGATCCCGCCCCCGGCTCCGGTGTGTCCGACGGCGCGGGTGCATCGGTCACCGGCTCGATCGTTGGGGCTGCGATCGGAGCGGCCGGGATCTGGCCGATGGGGTTGGTCTCGACGATGTCGGCACCGCGGACCGAGGCCGTGGCCAGGACGACCACGGCCGCGGTCGCCACCGAGGCGTTGGCCCAACCGACGGCGCCGATGGCGGTTGGGAACCGCCCGGTGCGGATGGGCCGCTCGATCAGGTGCAGGGAGGCCAGGGCCAGCAGGAGGGTCACGCCGACCTGCACGGCGAACCGCGGGGCCAGGGGCAGCCCGGTCCGCTCGGGGCTCAGCCAGAGGAACACCGGCCAGTGGAACACGTAGGCGCCGTAGGACAGCTCGCCGAGTCGGGCCAGCGGTCCGAGGGCCAGCAGCCGTGCCACGAGCCGCCGGTCGTCGGTGGCACAGGTGACGACCAGCGCCGCGAGCAGCGCCACCCCGAGCAGGCCGCCGCGGTAGAGGTACCGGTGCTGTTCGTCGACCCGCAGCCAGACGGCGGCGCTGGCCACGAGCGCGACCGTTCCCCCGGCACCGAGCAGCCGGCCCGCCCAGCCCTCGAACCGCTTGATCTCGCCGGTGCGGGTGACGAGCACGCACGCGAGCAGCACGCCCACGAGCAGCTCGGCGGCGCGCGTGTCGGTGCCGAAGTAGGACCGCAGGGGCACGTCGCCGGCCGGGGTGAGGTGGGCGGCGAGGAGCGTGGACAACACCACGAGCGCGCCGACCACACCCGCGAACCAGTGGCGCCGGCCCCGACCGAGTGCCAGCAGGACGAGGGCCAGGACGGGCAGCAGGACGTAGAACTGCTCCTCGACGGCCAGCGACCAGTAGTGCTGCAGGGGCGACGGCGACGCGAAGGCGTCGACGTAGGGGCGGTCGGTGGCGATGAACCGCCAGTTGGCCACCCAGCCGAGGGTGGCGAACACGTCGCCGCGGATGCCGGGGTACCGGCCCTCCGGACCCCACGCCACGAAGGCTGCGATGAGGCCCAGGCCGAGGAGGGCGGCCGGGGCCAGCCGCCGGACGCGGCGGGCCCAGAACGCCCGCAGGTCGATGCGGCCGGCAGCTGCCCGCTCCCCGAGCAGCAGGGCGGTGATGAGGAAGCCCGAGAGCACGAAGAACGTGGTCAACGGGAGGTACCCGCCTCGGAACCACGGCAGGCCGGCGTGGTAGCAGAGCACCGCGAGGAGCGCGAGGCCGCGCAGCCCATCGAGGGCCGGCAGGTGTCGGATTCGCTTCGGGGGGAGGGTCTTCGCCGGGGGCACGGAGCGGCAACCCTTGCACAGCGCCGGTGGGCCTCGACAACCGCCAACCAGTCCGATCGGGACCTAGGGTGCCGCCGTGATTCGCCCGTACGAGCCCCGAGATCTCGAGGCGCTCTACGACATCTGCCTGCGCACCGGCGCCGCCGGCAGGGACGCCACCGATCTCATGGCCGAGCCCCGCCTGCTCGGCGACCTCTTCGTCGCGCCCTACGCCGTGCTCGAGCCGGAGCACGCCTTCGTGGTCGACGACGACGCCGGCTCGGTGGGGGGCTACGTCGTGGGTGCCGCCGACACCCGGGCCTTCGAAGCGCGCTGCGAGGCCGAGTGGTGGCCGGCCGTGCGGACCCGCTACCCCGAGGGCAATGGCGAAGGGCTCGACCGCCTGTTCATCGCCCACCTGCACACGGGCGACGTCGCGCCCGCAGAGATCGTCGAGCGCTACCCGTCGCACCTCCACATCGACCTGCTGCCACCGTTCCAGGCAGGCGGGTGGGGCCGCCGGCTGTTGGCCAGGCTGTTCGACGCTCTCAGGGACGCTGGCTCCACCGGGGTCCACCTGTCGATGAGCACCGCCAACCAGCGGGCGGCCGGGTTCTACCGCCACCTCGGCATGACCGAGCTGGCCGGCGACGACCGCACCATCTGGTTCGGGCAGGCCCTCTGAGCGTCGGTCCCTCGCGGCGATGTCACCCCGCGCGATCGTCGAGCAGTTGGAGGACCTTCGTGACCGTGGTCCAGCTCCGGATCGTCATGAGCTGGTACTCGGGCGTGCCGATGATCGTTCCCATGCGACTCTGCGCGCGCTTCTCGCTCAGACGGGCGAAGTAGACCACGCCGGTCCCCGGCCACGCCTGGTCGACGCCCTCCTTGCACTGCACCACGCCCATGGCCTGCTTCGCCGTGAGCGGGGCCTTCAGGAAGACGGCGTCGGAGTGGTACGTATCGGGTCGGGTGCCGAACCCCGCCGGGGCCTTCGCCACCACCGCGCGGAGCTGTTGGTGGGAGCGCACCACCACCACGAGCGGGATGCCGAAGTGCCGCTCCAGGGCGGCCTCCAGCCGGTCCTCGAGCTCCTTGGGCGGGACGGTCGACTCGAAGAGCACGTTCCCGGACGCGATGTAGGTCGTCACCGCGGTGTGCCCGTCGGCTTCGACGGCGGCTCGCAGCTCCGCCATCGGCACCTTGTTCTTGCCACCGACGTTGATCCCACGCAACAACGCGACGTAGTGCTTCGCGGCCACGGGCGACGAGGCTAGAGCGGGCTTGCGCCCGAGGCGGATCACCACCTGCCAAGCCGAGCTGTGGGTAGCGTCCTCCTCGATGCCAGACGCCGAGGAGCAGGCCGTCGCCGAGGCCGTGCGCGGGTCGCTGGGCGTGGACGCAAGGGAGATCGAGCCGGCCCCCGGAGGGCACCACGGGGTCTGGTTCGTCGTGGCCGGGGACGAGTCGGTGGTGGTCAAGTCGTCACCGCTTGTCCAGTTCGAGGCGTGGGCCGCCACCGCAGTGCGCGAGTTCAAGGTTCCCGCCGCAGAGGTCCTCGCCGTCGAGCCAGCCGCGTCGTCACCGCTGCGTCACGGGCACCTGATCAGCCGGAGGTTGCCGGGATCCCCACTGCGGGCCCCGGGCGCAACCGTGGATCGGCCGGCCGTCGCCCGCCACGCGGGTGTCGTCCTTCGCCGGATCCACGAGGTCACGGGCACCGGCTTCGGAGCCCCGCGCGGCGAGCTCCTCCGCACGTCGGGTGAGGTCCGGGGCGCGCAGGCGACCTGGCCTCGCGCCATCGAGACCTGGGTCGACAGGCACCTGGGCCACCTGGTGCCCGACGCGATCGATGCGCCAACCGCCGCCCGGATCCGCAGCGCCGTCGCCGCCCACGAGCCAGGCCTCGCCCGCCACGAGCGCAGCACGCTGCTCCATGGCGACTACACCCACCGCCACGTATTGGTGCTGCCGGACGAGCCGAGGATCATCGGCGTGCTCGACTTCGACGGTGGTTTGTTCGGCGCGCCGGCCTTCGACCTGGCCGTCTGGTCGATCGCCTCGCCGGATGTGAACGACCTCGCGCTCGGGTACGAGCCGGATCCCGAGGCCCGACGGGCCCTCCTCGACCAACTGCCGCTGTACCGACTCGTGCGCTACGCGGCCGAGGTGCGGTGGGCGCTCGTCGCCGGGGTCGACCCCCACCCGGCCACCGAGCGGATGCTCCGCGGGCTCGCCGTCGTGGAAGCCGCCCTGGATGCCTGACCGCACCCGGACACCGGCGCTGACCACCGCGCCCTTCGGTAGGGTCCCGTGCTGTGGATCAGATCTCCGAGCCGACCGCTGAGCTGCACATCGACGTCGATGCCTCGCCAGACGACGTGTGGCCCGTCGTCGCCGACGTGACCCGCATCCCGGAGTGGAGCCCCGTGTGCCACCGGTGCGAGTGGATCGACGGTTCCTCCGGACCAGCGGTCGGGGCCCGGTTCCGCGGCTACAACAAGCTCAACGGCGCCCGTTGGACGCGCGACTGCGAGGTCACCGCCCTCGAGCCCGGTCAGCTGTTCGCCTTCTCCACCCGCTTCAAGGGCCAGGAGTCCACCCGCTGGCGCTACCGCCTCGAGCCCACCGCCACCGGCACCCGGATCCACGAGGGCTACGAGGTCGTGCTGATCCCTCGATGGATCCGGTTCCTGCGCCGGCTGCCCGGTGCGATGGCCAAGACCGAGCGGGACACGCAGGAGAACATCGGCACCAGCCTGCAGCGCCTCAAGGCCATCGTCGAGCGCCGCTCGTAAGGACCGGTCCGAGCCGGCGATCGCCGGCCTGTCGGCTACACGCTGAGGGGCTCCTCCCGGAGCGCCCCGATCGCCGGCACCGCCAGCGCGAGGTAGAGGGCGCCGTCTCGCATCATCAGGCCGCGCTCGACGAAGCCCTCCAGGGCCGCCTCGACCTCACCTGGCGTGTGACCGTCAAGGGTCTCGGCGACTGAGCGAGCGCTCCTGGCCAGGTCGAAGCAGGCCAGGTAGGCCGCGGCGAGCGGTCCCTCGAAGGTGTGCGTCCCGGGGGCCGCGGGATCCCGGCGGTCTTCGATCTGGATGCGGCCCGGCGTTCGCCACAGGACGAGCGACGGTCGTTCCGGTCCTCGCCACGCGTCCTGCCACGCCGTACCCAGCTTTCGCGTCTCGAGGAACACGTCGTCGGGCAACGCGCCGACGAGCCGGCTCGTGAAGATGTAGGCGAGCTCGTCGAGGTCGACGTGGTCGGGGTACACGAACTGGTGACTCCCCTCGGGCTCCATCGACACCGCGGGGAACGACTCCCGATCTTCGTAGATCGGGCTGAAGCGCACCGCCCAGATCCGGCCACACCCCTTCGGCGGCTGCAGGTGGGTGAGATGGCGGAGCAGCGCGGCCTGCTCCTGATAGTCGGCCTCGGTCTCGCCTGGGAAGCCCCACAGGATGTTCCAGTGGAGGCTGATGCCGAGGTGGAGTCCCCAGCGGAGCAGGTTGACGTTCTGCCAGGCGCGGGTCCCCTTCCTCATCAGCCGCAGCACGTTGCTGTTGAGCGACTCGATCCCGGGCTGGAGCATCCGGATCCCGCCGTCGCGGAGCCTGCGGAGCTCGTCCGGCTTGACGTCAGCCTTGATCTCCCAGAAGAACCGGTAGGTCGACCCGGTATCGCGAAGCCGAGCGAACAGGGTGTTCACGTACGAGGGCTCGAGGATGTTGTCGACGCACAGGAGGTCGTAGCTGCGGGTCTGCTCCGACAGCTCGTCGAGCTCCTGGATCACCCGTTCCGGTGACTTCGCCCGGAACGAGATGGTGTCGTCGTTGAGGCCACAGAAGGTGCAGTGCCGCTTCGCCCCCCACCAGCAGCCCCGTGCGGTCTCGAAGGGGATGGCGGTGGTGCGCCTCGCCGTCTCGCCGATGAGCCCGAGCCGCTCGGCTCGCTCGAAGTACTCGCGGTAGTCCGGCACCGGCAGGTCGTCCATCCGCGTGAAGGCCTCGCCCGCCACGGGCGGGTTCACCGAACCGTCGGCCTGCCGTACGAGCACGCCCTCGACCTCGCCCGGATCACCGCCGTCGGCCAGCGCCGCAAGGAGCTTCGGGAACGCCAGATCCGCCTCGCCGGAGACGGCCAGATCGATGCAGGGCGTCGACCGAACGAGCTCCCGACCCATCGGGCCATCCAGGTTGGCCCCGCCGAAGACCACGGTGACCTCCGGATGTCGCCGCTTGAGCGCCCGGGCCAAGGCGATCGACGCCACGTTCTGCTGGAACGAGGTCGTGAACCCCACGACGCGATACGAGCCCCAACCGATCTGCTCGACCAGGTCGTCGAGGTACGGCTGCACCTGCTGCTGGCGAACGCTGCGCAACGTGGCGGTGAGCTCCTCGCCGATCACCTCGCTGATCTCATCGTGGAACAGCTCCAGGAGGCGACCCTCGGGATCGGGCGCATCGTCCCCGAACGCCGCGACGGAGAACAGCCAGTCACCGAGGAAGAACTCCCAGTTTCCGGCGATCGCCTCGTGGAGCGGGAGCCCGATCCGAGCTGCGAAGTCGATATTGAGGTGGAGGGTCTCGGTCGGGAAGCCGTGCGAACGCGCGAGCTGCGCGAGGAGGCCGAGCTGGATGGACGGGCGCAGGGCCGAACCGAACGGCATCGCCACGAGCGCGACCGGCCAGGCCGCCCGGCGCTCTCGGACCTCGGGTGCGAGGCGTTCCACCGCTCCCTGCACCGGCCACGGCCCCGATCGCAGCGACACGGCGACCACGGGTCGTCCTACCTGCTCCGAATGAGGAAGAACTTGTCGACGCCGGGCGTGGGAACCGCCGTGCCCGCCTTGAACGAGTCGACGAACCCGCTCGACAACTTCGGTGCCGGCTCCTGCATCACGAGGGTGCCCAACCGCTGGTCAGCGGCGAAGCCGACCACCTCACTGCTCTCGGCGGCTGCAGCCTGCCCCGCCATCCTGAACAAGGCGACGAGCAACCCGCGCTCGGTGGCGGAGAGGACATCGTCCAACGCGTCCAGTTTGGCCCCCAGCGCCTCGATCTCGGCCAACCCGATGCTGATCTCTGCCATGGTCGCTCCCTCCCTGATCCGGCGGCCTGAGCGCCGCCGCAACCGCATGACGACCGATGTCGTCGCCGGTTACGCCCAGGAGCGACAGCAGTGGGCGCGGAGGGGTGTGGTGGCGCTCAGGGGAGGCGGTAGGCGACCACGCCGCCCGGCGGCGCGGGCAGGCCGGCCAGATCCGGGAGCCCCCCGGCGTCGCACGGGGCGAACACCGTGCCGTGGGCGATGGCGACGCCGGCGCCGACACCCACGCACTGCCCGAAGCCGCCGTCACCGGCGACGAGCCGGTGGAGGAGCGGACGACCGGTCACGGCGTCGAGTGCGACGAGGGCACCGAGGTCGTTGAGCGCGTACACGACGCCGTTGGCGACCGAGACGGGTTGGTAGGCGAAGACGTCGACGCCTGTCGTCGAGAGCCACCCGACCGTGCCGGTGCGCTGGTCGAGCCCGAACACGAGGTTGGGCGTGGCGCCCACGACGATGCGACCGTCGGCCACGGCGGCCGTGCCCGAGTGCATGGCCGGCCCGCCCGGTCCGAGGAAGGCGCGCCACGCTGCGCGCATCCGGGTGGCGTCGACGGCGTGGAAGACGCCCGACTTCTGCAGGGCGGTCACCTGGAGCCCTCCGTCGGGCGTCGTGTGCAGGTTGGGCGACGCGCCGAAGTCGAGATCCAGCTCGAGGCACTCCAGCGAGGCCGAGGTGTCGAAGAAGGTCGGCAGCTCGAGCGCCGTTGTCCCGAGTGCGGCGTTGCAGAGGGGATTGCGCGGGTACCCGATCAGCGCATCGAGGTCGAGGTGCTCGCTCGTGCCCCCGTAGGAGCCGACGACACGGCCGAAGGTCGGTCGCTCGGGGTTGGCGTCGATGCGGAGGATGGCGTTGTTGTAAGGGTGCTGGCGCGTGCGGCCGTCGGAGTCCGCCGTCCCCGCGTAGAGGTGCTGGCCGACGGGGTCGTAGGCCGCGGTGGCCCAGATCCCCGTGCCACCGAACCCTTCTGCGTACTCGGCGTCGGTGAGCGTGAAGGCGCGCGCCACCGTGCGGCCGGTCAGGGCGTCGAGGAAGTACATCGGCACCCGGGCCCCGTCCCCGGCGCCGCCGGCCATCGGCACGAACACGAGGGGGCGGCCGCCGGCTTCGAAGACGACCGGGGTGGCGTTCACGAACGTGCCGTTGGCCGCGTTCCCGTCGTCGAGCCGGTCGCTCCGCCACCGCACGGCGCCGGTCTGCGCGTCCAGCGCGACTGCGTGGCTGCCGGCAGGTTCGTAGGCGTCGGTCACGACGGGGAGGACGACGTCCCCGCGGGTTCCGTCACTCGACGCCGCGTAGACCATCCCGTTGGCGACGGACAGGCCGAGCACGGACCCGTCGAGGCGCGCGTGCCAGACCAGCTCGCCCGTCGCGGCGTCGAGCGCGACCACGTCCCCGCGGTCGCCGAGGTACCCCTGGCCGAACCCCACGTACACGCAGCCGTGGGCGACGACCGGCGTCGACCGCATGCCGCCGGTGGCGCCCACGGACGCGCCGTTGAACGACCAGGTGGCCCTGAGCCGGCCGACCGACGCACTGTCGATGCTCCGCTCGAGTGGCTGGTGCCGACTGTTCCCGAAGTCCGCGTTGAGCGACGGCCAGTCACCGCTGGGATGCGGTCCTGCTTGGCACGTCGGGCCGATCGCCTCCCGGGCCGTCCCGCCGGCCGGCACCCCGAGCGTGAGCGCAACCGCGAGGAGCGAGGTCGCCACCACCCGCCACCGCATGACCGCGGCCCGCCTCATCACCGCCCTGCGCACAGCGCATCGTAGCCACGAACGCACCGGGCGACGGCACCACCACGTTCAGCGATCGCAACGACGTGGGCGCGGAGGGACTCGAACCCCCGACATCTGCCTTGTAAGGGCAGCGCTCTAGCCAACTGAGCTACGCGCCCGTGAGGGTGCTGAGGCTAGTGATGCGCCTGGGACGTTGACCATCCCCGTTGGGCGCGCGGGCCGAAACTACCGTCGGGTCCTGCAGCGGTCCCGGCCAGGGACCCCGCGCCTGGAGGGCCCGCACTTGGCAGGACGCACCCGCCCGAGCGACGGCGACAACGACGTCGACCTCGTCCGGCGCTACCTCAGCGAGCTCGGTTCGTACCCGCTGCTCACCGCCGAGCAAGAGGTGGAGCTGGCCCAGGCCATCGAGGCCGGCCGGCAAGCCGAAGCGGCGCTGGCCGCCGGTGGGGTCACCCGGGCCAAGAAGGTGCAGTTGCAGGCCGCGGTCGATGCGGCCGACCAGGCCCGGCGCACGTTCATCCAGTCGAACCTGCGCCTCGTCGTGTCGATCGCCAAGCGCTACCAGGGCACAGGCCTCGGACTGCTCGACCTCATCCAGGAGGGCAACCTCGGCCTCATGCGAGCGGTCGAGAAGTTCGACCACCGTAAGGGCTTCAAGTTCTCCACCTACGCCACGTGGTGGGTGCGGCAGTCGATCGGCCGGGGCATCGCCGACAAGGGGCGCACCATCCGCCTCCCCTCGCACCTCGTCGACACCATGTCGGTGCTGTCGAAGGCGTCGTCCACCCTGCTGAAGACGCTCGAGCGCGAGCCGTCGGCCCAGGAGCTGGCCGAGGAGACCGGGCTGCCGATCGAACGGGTGCGCATGGCGCTCCACGCCGCGCCCGACCTCGTGTCGCTGTCCGCCGGGATCGGCGAGGACGACACCGAGCTCGGCGACCTGCTCGCCGACCGCGACGCCGAGTCGCCGTTCGAGGCCGCCGTGACGTCACTCGCTCGCGGCGATCTGGCCCGCCTGCTGGACTTCCTCAACCCGCGCGAGCGGGAGATCCTGTCGCTCCGGTTCGGCCTCGATGGCACGCAGCCCCGCACGCTCGACGAGGTTGGCCGGCAGTTCAACGTCACCCGCGAGCGCATCCGCCAGATCGAAGCGAAGGCGCTCACGAAGTTGCGGCACCCGTGCTCGGCACGGCAGCGGCGGCTCGTGTCAGCGCTCGGGAACTAGCTCCACCCTCGTCAGGTACGCAGCACCCGGAGCTCGGACGGCAGCGGCACCGCCTGCGGGTGCGAGGCCGACCGGGCCAGGGTGACGAGGGCTCCGGCCGCCTCGGCCTGGAGCTCGGGGAGCTCGTCGGCGTGGAACCACCGCACCTCGTCGATCTCCGGCGACCGGGGGGCGACGGCGTCGGCGTCGGCCCGCGACGCAGGACGCCCTCGGAAGACGACGTCGACACGTCGGGCCTGGCCGTCGACCACTACCGCCGGTTCACCCGACAGCACCAGGTCGAGGCCCACCTCCTCGGCCACCTCGCGGACCACGGCGGCGTGGGCCGATTCACCTTTCTGCAGGAGACCGCCGGGGAGGCCCCACCGGCGGCGGTAGCTCTGGCGGACGAGCAGGATGGCGCCGTCGTCACGCTCGATGCAGCAGATGGCGCCCACCGAGAAGGTGGGGGCCAGGACCCGCACGATGCGCCGACGCAGCGAGCGAGGCAGCTGTTCGAAGATCCGGAGGGCGAGCCGGTGGAGGCGGCGGAGCACCCCCTCAGGATACGGGGGAGGTGTGACGAAGGCCCCGCGAGTTCAACCGCTGTTGGCGGGATCGCGCTCCTGCTCGTCCCACGGGGCGAAGTTCCGGAACGTGCGCCGGGCCGCCACGAGCTGGTCGAGCAGTTCAGGCGTCGCCGCGGCGACCGGCGTGCGCCGCACGTGGTGCTCGACGCTGACCAGGTCGCGGTCCCAGGCGTCGATCACCGATGCGCCGGCCTCCTGGCATATCAACATGGCACCGAGGTAGTCCCACGACCCGTGGGCGCTGGGGCTGCAGTCGACGTAGCCGTCGAAGGTCCCGGCTGCGACGGCGCAGAGGTCGAGGGCCACCGCTCCGAGGGCTCGGTACTGCTTCCACCCGAACCAACGAGGCGGGTAGCCGGAGAGGCCGAGCACGGCGTCGGTGATCTGGGTGCAGGCGCTCGGGCGCAGCGGCCGGCCGTCGAGCGTCGCTCTCCCGCCCCGCACGGCCTCGAACCGGCGCCCGCTCGCCTGGTCGACCACCAGCGCGACCCGGGGACCGTCGGCATCGACGGCGCAGAGGCTGGTGGCGTACCAGGGGATGTCCCGGCTGGCGTTGGTGCTGCCGTCCACGGGATCGAGCACCACGATGAGCTCACGGTCGGCGCCGTGCAGCCCGGTCTCCTCGCTGAGGGCGCCGTAGCCGGCCCGCTCGATCACCTCGAGGGCGACCGCGTCGGCGGCCAGGTCGCTCCGGTACTGGCCGGCGCGCGTGCCGGCCTCGCCCCAGTCGGCAAGGGCGTCGAGGGCCGTCCGCACGGCGGTCGCGGTCTCGTGGAGGACCTCGAGCACGACGTCGTCGCTGATCATCAGAGCGACGCTACTGGTCGCCTGTCGGCTGTCAGACGGCGCGTGGCAGGCTGGAGTCGTGGCCGCCATCGACATCGCCGGGTTCGTCGCTGACCTGAAGGACCACTCGGTCGACCACGGGTTCCACGTGCACGACGAACGGCACTTCGTGGAGACGTACTCCCTGCGGCAGGCGTGGGAGGTCGACCTCCACCCCGAGGAGGCCTGCGGCGGCCCGCTCGACCTCCACCTCTCCCTGGAGGTGGATCCGCGGACGCTCCTGTCGTTCGAGGACCTCGTGGCGTCCCTGCCCGAGGACGAGGACCCGCCCGACAGCTTCTACTTCCCGCTGCTCTTCACGTGGTCGCTGCCGCCGCTGCCCAACGGCCCCGACCTCCTGCTCCTCGCCACCGAGCTGGCCGGCGTCGGTTCGGCCGAGCTGCCCCTCGAGGTGTCGGCGCTCGACTCGTACCCGTCGGTCACCGACCCGTCGGAGCGGAGCCTCACGATCGTGGCCCGGGTGGAGGTGTCGCTGGCCCGGCTCTTCAGCGGCCAGGAGCAGCTGTGCGACATCCTCGACCGTTGCGCCGACGTCAGCCACCACCTCCTCGACCGGGCCCCCGCCTGGCTGGGCGAGGACCTGTAGCCCTCCGCTGCCGCTCGGCGGCCGATCCAGCATCGCCTAGCGTCCGGGTCACGGGCTCGTAGCTCAGTGGTCAGAGCAGGGGACTCATAATCCTTCGGTCGCAGGTTCGATCCCTGCCGGGCCCACCGAAACGGCGCATCGGTAGGCCCGGCGTGGGAGGGACCTCTGGCTAGGCGCTGCGGCTGCGGAAGACGCTGTAGCCGCCAGGGCCCACGAGGGCGGCGGCGACGAGCAGCACGATGCCGAAGATGATCTGGCCCTGGAAGAGCTGGACCACGCCGATGATGGCGATGATGGCGGCGAGCACTGCGAGCATGGGGACCTCCGGTGATCAGGCCGGCCGAGTGCCGACGAGCTGCAACGGGGATTCCCCTAGGAACGGGCCCTGCAAACGGTTTGGTTCCCGTCGGGGCGGGGTACCTGGGTCGGCCGCTACGAGGCGTCGCAGGCGGCGATGGCGTCCAGCACGGTGCGGTCGATCCGGTCGTTCAGCTCCGGGTCGGAGCCGGGGGCGAGGAGCGCATCTCGGAGGACCCCCGAGTCGACGTAGCGACTGGCGACGCACTCGGCGACGCTCGTGCGGAGCTCACCGTCGCGAGCGAAGGCTCGGCCCAGCTGGCCGACGAGGTCCAGGCACCCCTCGAAGGCGCCGAACACCGCGTCGCCTTCCGCTTCGCTCAGCGGCGGCGACGTGAGCTCCGGCCCTCGGCGGGATGCCACGTCGAGGCCCAGCTCCCGGAGCCGACCCTCGCCGAGGTCGTCCACGATCGCAGCCGCCGCACACGCCGCGGCATCGTCGTCGAACTCGAGCGAGTTGGCGTCCTCCGACCCCTGCTCGAGGACGGACCGCAGGAGCCGCTCCTGGTCCGATCGAGCGGTGTCCTCGCGGGCGGTCGAGCAACCACCGATGAGGCCGGCCACGAGGACGACTGCGGCGCCCAGACGCGAGAACAGCGCCGCCATCGGCGACGCTGTCACAGCTCCGGGGGCGAGGCTCGAACTCGCGACATTTTGATTAACAGTCAAACGCTCTGCCAACTGAGCTACCCCGGAAGGAGGGTTCAAGATAGCAGTCCGATCCGGCGATCAGCCATCCCCGGGGGACGGGCCGCTACTCGCCGTCGAGGTAGTCGCGGAGCTTCTGGCTGCGATGGGGGTGACGGAGCTTGGCGAGGGTCTTCGACTCGATCTGGCGGATGCGCTCCCGGGTGACCCCGAACTCCCGGCCCACCTCCTCGAGGGTGCGAGCTTGGCCGTCGTCGAGCCCGAAGCGGAGCCGGACGACGGCCTTCTCGCGGTCGTTGAGCTCGTCGAGGGCGTCGATGACGGCCCGGTTGAGCATCCGGCGAGCAGCGGCGTCAGCAGGAGCCTCGGCGGCCTGGTCCTCGATGAAGTCGGCCAGGTTGGAGTCGTCCTCCTCCCCCACCGGCGCGTCGAGCGAGAGCAGGTCGAGGCTGATGCGCTGGATCTCGCGAACCCGCTCCTCGGTGAGCCCCACCCGCTCGGCCAGCTCCTCGATCGTGGGCTCCCGCTCGAGCTCCTGCATCATCTGGCGCTGGACCCTGTGGACCTTGTTGATCGACTCCACCATGTGCACCGGGATGCGGATGGTGCGGGCCTGATCGGCGATGGCCCGGGTGATGGCCTGCCGGATCCACCAGGTGGCGTAGGTGGAGAACTTGAAGCCCTTCGTGTAGTCGAACTTCTCGACGGCCCGCATCAGGCCGAGGTTCCCCTCCTGGATCAGGTCGAGGAAGTGCATCCCCCGCCCGACGTAGCGCTTGGCGATGGACACGACGAGGCGCAGGTTGGCCTCGATCAGCACCTCGCGGGCGTCGTCGCCCCGACGCACCGACCGTTGGAGCATCCGGCGTTCGGCGAACTCGAGGGTGTCGAGCTCACCCGACGCAGCCAGGTCGGCCAGCTTGAGGGCGGCGAAGCCGCCGGTCTCGATGCGGCGGGAGTACTCGACCTCTTCGGCACCGGTGAGGAGCGGGACCCGCCCGATCTCCTTCAAGTACATCCGCACCGGGTCGGACGTGCCGCCGCTTCCCCCGCGGTCGGCGGCGCTCGACACCGAGCGCAGCGCACCCCGACGACGGGCGGCGGCGGAACGGGCGGGGCGGATGCCGCCGAGCTCCGGACCGTCCTGCTCGAAGTCGCCCAGGGCGTCGGAGGCCGCCGCCCGTGCCTCACGGAGCTCGGCGTCGACGGAGGTGGCTCGCGCCGCGATGGCCTCCGCGGAGAGCTCGGCGGTGAGCTCCGGCGTGAACTCGGCCAGGTCGAAGGCCGGCACCGACTCGTCGAGCACCACGCCCTCGGCGGTCAGGCGAGCGCGGACGTGATCGATGGCCTCGGCCGAGAGCTCGACGGTGCGAAGCACGTCGACCACCTCGTCCATCGTGAGAACGCCGACCCGCTTCCCGCGCGCGATCAGCAGCAGCATGTCGTGCTCGCTGACCCCCCACGAGGAGAGTGCAGGCGTGGCCTCGGTCATCCCTCTCCCTCTGCCCTGGTACCCAGCCAGGCTACCAACTGCTCAGAAGCACCATCGGCGGTGTTCGGATCTCGCAGCAGGTTCACGGTCTGGGTGAGCCAGTGCTGCAGGCGGAGCAGCTCCACGTCGTCGGGCTCGGCCGCGATCCGGTTGGCCAGCTCGGCGATCTCGTGGCGGGCCCGCTCGGTGAGGAGGCGGACGACGGCGTCGAAGGGCTCGGTGTTCAGCTCCTCCGTGGCCAGCCGAGCCAACAGGTCGGCCACGAGCGGATCGGCGGCCTCGATGGCCTCGGCCACGGTGGGGTGGTCGAGCAGCACCCGGAAGGACCGAGCGTGGAGGTCGTCGAGGAACAGCTCCTCGTACTGGAGCCACGGCTCCACGCCCTCCCACGCGTGGAGCACGTGACGGAGCACCTCGAGCTCGGGACCGTCACGCTCCTCGACCCGGCGGCGGGGCGTGAGCGGCGCAGGCCCTTCGCGGGCCGAGCGGTCGGCGTCGTTGCGGGCGCTGGGGCGGGGCGGACCGGCCAAGGCTTCCCGGAGCATCTGGGGTTCGACGCGGCAGCGCCCGGCCACCTCCATCACGTACTGGTCGCGCACCAACGCGCTCGGGTGCTCCCGGATGACCTCGATGGCCGCCTCGGCGGCGCGCGCCCGTCCCTCGGCCGTGTCGAGGCGACCGGCGAGCAGCACCCGGTCGACCCGGAACTTGAGGAACGGCACGGCGTTGTCGACCGCCGCGACGAGGCGATCCGGGTCGTCGCCGGCCAGGTCGGCGGGATCGACGCCGGGCGGCAGATCGGCGACGGCCACCTCGATCTCGTGGTCCTTCTCCC
>JALYWQ010000087.1 GCA_030852625.1 Actinomycetota bacterium | reverse complement strand
ATGCAGGAACGAGTCGCCACCGCCATCGCCGTCCTCGTCGGCGCAACGAGCCCCGACGACCGCTTCGCCTGCGACTGCTACGTGGCGGCGGCCTCGGCGCTCGTCACCGTCCCGGTGGCGGCGGGTGACCGAGAGGCCATCCTCGCCCTGCGGAAGCCCCTGGTCCGCCAGCTCGAACGGCTCGCCGCCGCCGTCACCGGGTCCTGACCTCCACCTCCCGGCCTACGGGGCCGCCCGTTTGACGAGGCGCTCGGGCGGGCAACCGGTTCACCATCGAACCGAAGGAGGCACCGTGCCCGAGATCGGCTATTTCCTCAGCTCCGAAGAGCACGACGGTCGCACCCTGGTGGCCCAGGCCCAGGCGGCCGAGGCGGCGGGGATGACCAAGGTCGCGATCTCCGACCACTTCCATCCCTGGATGGACTCGCAGGGCCAGTCGCCCTTCGTGTGGTCGGTGATCGGCGGGATCGCCGCCACGACCCGGCTCGAGGTGACGACCGCAGTCACCTGCCCGATCCTGCGGATCCACCCGGCGATCCTCGCCCAGGCCACGGCCACGGCCTCCGAGATGCTCGACGGCCGGTTCCGGTTCGGCATCGGCAGCGGCGAGCGCCTCAACGAGCACGTGCTCGGGCAGCACTGGCCACCCGCCGAGGTTCGCCTCGACATGCTGCGTGAGGCCGTCGAGGTCCTCCGCACGATGTGGACCGGTGACCTCGT
Organism: Actinomycetota bacterium; assembly: GCA_030852625.1. Taxonomy (GTDB): domain Bacteria; phylum Actinomycetota; class Acidimicrobiia; order Acidimicrobiales; family VFJN01; genus VFJN01. The sequence goes on along the minus strand of JALYWQ010000087.1, from coordinate 1,901 downwards.
GACCCACCGGGGCGAGCACTTCACCGTCGAGAACGCCCGGATCTACAACACCCCGCCGGTCGACATCCCGGTGCTCCTGTCAGCCTTCGGCCCGAAGGCCGCAGAGCTGGCCGTCGAGATCGCCGACGGCCTCGTCCACACCAAGCCCGCCAACGAGATCGTGGAGCAGTACCGCGGCGGCGGGGGCAAGGGCCCGGCCGTGGCCACCACCAAGGTGTGCTGGGCGCCCACCGAGGAGGAAGCCGTGAAGATGGTCCACGAGCTGTGGCGCTCCAGCGGCATCCCCGGGGAGGCGATGCAGGAGCTGGCCACCCCTGGTCACTTCGAACAGGCGGCCGAGATCGTGACGCCGGAGATGATGGCGGACTCGATGCCGTGCGGACCCGACCCGGAACGCCACGTCGCCGCCATCAAGGAGTTGCTCGACGCCGGCTTCGACGAGGTCCTGATCGGCCAGATCGGCCCCGACCAGGCCGGCTACCTCGACTTCTTCACCCGAGAGGTCCAGCCCCGCCTCTGAAGAGGCCCAGCCCCGCCTCTGACCCGCCCCATCTGCCTCGCCTCGTCGATCAGCCGTTGGCCGGCGCGCTGGAGATGGCATCGACGAGGTCGCCGATCTTGGCGTCCGGCATGGCGCGGGCGATGTCGGCCTGGCTCACCATGCCGACCAGTTCGCGGCCGTCGATCACCGGAAGGCGCCGGACGGCATGGTCCTTCATGGTGCGGATGGCCTCGTCGATGCTGTCATCGGCACCGATGGTGACCACCTCGACGGGACTGCAGATCTCGGAGAGCGGCATGTCGGGATCACCACCCTCGGCCACCACGCGGACAGCAAGGTCGCGGTCGGTGACGACCCCGGTGAGGTGGCCCTCGGTGTTGCAGATGGGAAGGGCGCCAATGCCCTCCTCGGCCATCTTCCTCGCCGCCTCGGCAGCGGTGGCGTCCTCGGGGCAGTAGGTCGCGTCCGGGGTCATGATCTCTCGGGCGGTGGGCATGTCAGCTCCTCGCTGTTCTCGATCGTGGGTCGGCGGTCGATGGGTCAGGACTTCTTGGCGGCGGCCTTGCCGCCCTTCCGGCCAGCGGCCTTGTGCTGCGCCGTGGTGCCGCCCTGGTTGCTCTTGCCACTGCCGCTGTGGGACTTCTCGCCCCCGTGCTTGGAGGCCTTCGGCGAGTTGGCGATCTTGGCGGCCCGCTCCTTGGACATCCCCTTGTCCTTGAGGGCCTCGTACTGGTCCTTGTTCTTGACGTTGGCGGACTTCGTCGGCATGGACGTCTCCTTCGTGTCAGGTCAGCGGTGACGATGGGCGCGCGCGAGGTCGGTTCCGCTTGGCCGCCCGAACCTGCTTCGTGGTCGCCATCGTGTGCACCTCGGATCGGATCCAGCCGTGCGGGGCCGACGTCGTCACGGCTGGGTGCTCAACCGTGATGGACCCTTGCCCGACGCCAAAGGATCCAAACGCGGCGGTGGCCGTCCAGGTGGTGCTGGGGACGAGCCCCGCTAGTCCCAGCAGAGGCAGAAGGTGTGGCCTGCCGGGTCGAGGTACACCCGGAAGTTGTCGCCGTCGGCCTCACCGGGCTGGACCTCGTGGCGGCGGGCACCGAGCGCCAGCACCTCCGGCTCGGCCGAGTCGATGTCGTCGATGGTGAGGTCGAGGTGGAACTGCTGGGGCCGCTCGGCGGTGGGCCAGGTGGGCGGGGCGTAGTCGTCGGCCTGTTGGAAGCCGAAGCGGCGCCCCGGCTCCGACTCGAGGACGACCCACTCGGGCTCCTCGTCATCCCGTTCGATCACCCCGCCGATCAACGATCGGTAGAACTCGGCCAGGGCCAACGGGTCCGGACAGTCGACCACGACCGTCCGCAATCGAGCGGGTGGTGTCATGCCGAAGCCCTACCCCACT
>JALYWQ010000469.1 GCA_030852625.1 Actinomycetota bacterium | reverse complement strand
CTCGGGCCCTGCCACCGGCGGCTCGCCCCAGGCCTGCGACATCGCTGCGGCGTCGTGCACGCCCAAGCCGGTCGACGAGGTCGGGGTCACCGACACCGAGATCGTGCTGGGCAACGTCTCGATGGTGAGCGGTCCGATCCCCGGCGCCGGCCAGACCGGCATCGACGGCACACGCGCCTACCTCGAGCACATCAACAGCACCGGGGGCGTGTGCGGTCGGAAGCTCCGGCTCATCACCGGTGACGACCGAACCGACAGCGGTCAGAACCGGGCCGAGGCCCAGCGGCTGATGGGCCAGGCCTTCGGGTTGGTCGGCGGGGCATCGATCGTCGATGCCGGCACCGGCGACGCCGTGGCGGGAACCGACGTCCCGGTGATCCAGGTGGCGGTGGCCGACAACTCGCTCGCGTCGCCGAACATCTTCTCGCCGAGCCCCCTCGACCCCACCGGTGCCACCTCGGGCAGCGTCGACCACTGGCGCTACTTCAACCGCACGGTGGGGCTGAAGCGCGTCGGCATCGTCGTCGTGTCGTTGGCCTCGGCGCGGGCCCGCGCGGTGTCGTTCGTCAACGACATCCAGGCCGCCGGCCTCGAGGTGGCAGGGATGCACGAGGTCGGCCTGGCCGAGACCAACTTCGTCGCCGTCGCCCAGCAGCTGAAGAACGAGGGGGCCGACGGGCTGCTCGGGTTGATGGACCCGGTGGGCAGCGCGCGGATGGCCAAGGCCATCAAGCAGATCGGCTGGGAGCCGGTGGTGGCCCACTACGGGGCCCAGAACTACGGACGACCCTTCGTGGAGCTGGCCGGTGACGCCGCGGAGGGCGCCACGGTGCCGCTGGCCTTCGACATCTTCGAGAACGCCGCGGGGAACCCTGCCGTCGCCCGCTTCACCGACTGGTTCCGCCGCACGGCGCCGGGGCGGACGCCCGATTTCTACGCCGCCATGGGTTGGGCCAGCGCCGACATGATGGTGGAAGCGCTTCGAGCGGCGGGGCCGGCTCCGACGCGGGAGGCTGTGCTCGCCTACCTCCGGCAGCTGACGGTGTTCGACGCCCACGGGTTCCTCGCGCCCTGCAACCCAGCAGGGAAGGTCACCGCGCCGGAGTTCATGGTGGCCACCGTGCAGGGTGGGCAGTGGACGCGCTCCTATCCGTCCGTCGGGTTCGGGCGCGGCCGGTGATCGGTCGCCGCTGGGGCGTCGGGGCCATCGTCGTCGCTCTGGCCGGGTCGGCCTACCTGCGGGCCCCGGACGCCACCCAGTTCCTCCAGTTCACGGTCCTCGGCGTGGCGGCGGGCGCCGTCTACGCCATCGCGGCATCCGGGGTGGTCCTCACCTACACGACCACCGGCGTGTTCAACTTCGCCCACGGCGGCCTCGGGATGGTGGCCGCCTTCGTGTACTGGCAGCTGCGGGTGGAGGTGGGCCTACCGACCCCCGTGGCCGTGCTGGTGGTCCTCGGTGTCCTCGGCCCGCTGCTCGGCGGGGCCCTCGAGCTGATGTTCCGAGGCCTGCGCCGGGCCGACGTGAGCAGCTCGATCGTGTTGACCATCGCCGTCACCGTGCTGTGCATCGGCGGCGTTCAGTACGTGTTCGAGGTCGACGAGGCCCACAACCTGCCTTCGCTGCTGGCTGGGACGGTCCGCCTGGCGGGCACGACCATCACCCGTGACGCCGTCCTCCAGATCGCGGTGGCCGTCGCCATCGCCGCCGGCCTGAGGCTCCTGCTCTTCCGCAGTCGGGCCGGCACGACGATGCGGGCGGTGGTCGACGACCCGCACCTGGCTGCCCTCAACGGTGCGTCCTCGGTGGGCGTGGCCCGCTGGTCCTGGATCCTCGGCACCGAACTGGCCATGGTCGCGGGGATCCTGGTGGGGAGCGGAACGAACCTCGACGCCGTCACCCTCACGTTTGTGGTCGTCAACGCCTATGGCGCCGCGGTGGTGGGCCGCCTCCGGAGCCTGCCGCTCACCTTCGCCGGAGCCGTCGGGCTCGGGCTCGTGCAGAACTGGGGCCCGGCCTTCTGGTTCCCGAGGGGCGCCAGCGACGTCTTCCTCGCCGACGGCGAGCAGTGGCGTCGGATCGCACTCAGCCTGCCTGGCCTGTTCCTGTTCGTCGCCGTGCTCTTCCTCCCGCAGGCCCGCCTCGCGGTGGGTCGCCGGGTCTCCGCAGCACGGGTGGTGGTACCCGACCGGCGCTCGGCGGTTGTGCGTTCGACCGCCTTCGTGGCTGCGGTACTCGTCCTGGTTCAGGTCCTCCCGTCCGAGCACCTGATCGACGCGCAACGGGCGATGGTGTTCGCGGTCATCCTCCTCTCCCTGGTCGTGCTCACCGGTTACTCGGGGCTGGTGTCGCTGGCCCAGTACGTGTTCGTCGCCATGGGCGCGTGGGCCATGGGCAACGTGCTCGGAGGCGCGTCACTCCTCGGTCTCGTCGCCGCGGCGGTCGCGCCGCTCGGCCTGGCCGCGGTTGTGGCCCTGCCCACGCTCCGGCTGCAAGGCCTCTACCTCGCACTCGTCACGTTCGGGTTCGCGTCGGTCTCCCGGGACCTGCTCATCCAAGATCCGGCGTTCTTCGGCGGCGACCCGGTGCGTGTCGGTCGACCGGAGCTCCTCGGCATCTCGTTCGCCGGCGACCGGGCGTTCATCGTGCTGTGCGCCATCTGCTTCGTGCTGGTGGCCCAGCTCGTGCTGAGCATCCGGCGGGGTTCGCTCGGGCGGCGGTTGCGGGCGGTGCGCGACAGCGAAGCGGCCTGCGCGACCCTCGGGCTCGACACGCGGGCCACCAAGTTCGTGGCCTTCTGTCTCTCGGCGTCGATCGCCGGGTTGGGCGGTGCGCTCTTCGGCGGCAGCCAGCTCACGGTGTCGGACATCCCGTTCGAGCCGATCAACAACATCGTGCTGTTCCTGTTCGCGGTGGTCGGCGGGGTGACCACCGTGACGGGCGCGCTCCTCGGTGGTGTCCTCTTCGCGCTGCTGCCCTACGTGCAGGCCCAGCACCCGCAGCTGGCCGGCTTGGTCTTCGCGGGCATCGCCGCAGTGGCCATCGGTCTGGGCCGTCAGCCCGACGGGCTGGCCGGCGTGCTCATCGACGCGGGGCGTCGACTCCGGAGGCTCGTCGCCGGTCCTGGCCGGATCCAGCCGCCAGCGCGGTCCACCCGTGCCTGGGGCAGCGTCGTGGCGTTGATCGTAGGAGGGTCGCTCACCTTGTTCGGGGTGAGCGCGGCCATCGACGGGCGCGCCGCCACCGCCCAGGTCGGCGCCCTCGAGTCGAGCGCGGATCCCTTCGCGTCGTTCGGCGGGTTCACGTCGGCGGCGCGGGCCGGGGGGCTGCAGGTGGGCTACGACGTCCAGGGCGTGCTGCCGCTCCCACCGCCGTTGCTCCAGGTGACCGTGCCGTCGAGTCGGTCGTCGTCGTCGACCGGACCCAGCTCCCTGGCCTTCGGGTCGGTGGCCTACCCCGGCGACCTGGTCGGGAACCTGCCGTCGCTCGTGGAGCAGACCGCGCCGGGGAGCGGTAGCTCGATCCCCGACTACCCGATCGCGGCGCTGGCCGAGTTCCCCAAGGGTCCGGAGGCGTCCCGGCAGGACCTCGGCACGGCGTCGGCGTCGGTCCGCGCGGTGGCGTCGGGCGCGGACACCACCACGTGGCTCGCGGGGTCCCACGTACCCGGGGTGCTCGAGGTCGGAGCCGTCACGGCCACGTGCCGAACCGGACTGGAGGGTGGTCGGGTGGTGGCGCGGGCCCGCAGCCACGTGTCGAGCGTCTCGGTGCTCGGGGGCCTGGTGGAGCTGCGCGACGTGGTGAGCGACGTGGTGGCCGTCACCGACGGCTCCGTCGCGACCACGGACGGGTCGGCGTCCGTAGGTTCGGCGACCCTGCTCGGTCAAGCCGTGGGTGTCGGCCCCGACGGGCTCGAGGCCGGACCGACCCTGGAGCCGGTGAACGCACTGTTGGAGGCGGCGGGGATCCGGATCGGGCTGACCGCGTTGCACGAGGATCGCGACGGCCAGCGAGCTTCGGTGTCGGGGGCCGGCCTCGAGGTGGAGCTCACCCTGGATGACGCCGGGCTGCTGGCCCAGCTGGTGGCGTTGGTTCCGACCGAGGCGCTTCCCGGCACCGGACTGCCGGGGGTGCCGCTGAACACCTCACCCCAGGCCGTGGTCAACCTTCTGAAGGAGACCCACGTGGTCGGGGTGGCACTCGCACCCGTCCGGGTGTCGGTCGATGCTTCGCCGCCCGCAACCGCCACCACACCGGGTGCCGGCGGTGCCATCGACCCCGGTCGGATCGGCGGCGGCGCTCCGACGCCATCCGTGGCGGAGCCCGGGTTCTCGACCCCGTTGCCCGATCTCGCGGCGGTGGCCGACGCCGGGTCGAGCCGTGGGCGCGTCCCGGGCCGAGCGGTAGGCATGCTCGCGGTGCTCGTGGGCGTGCTCACACTGCCGGTCTGGGGCCGGGCGGCGGCTCGGTTGATGGACGTGGCGATGGCCGACCCGACCGGGTGCGAGACTCCGCCCGATTCGAGCACGAGGAGCGGTGATGGACGGATCTGACCCGGACCAGAGCGACGTCGCTCGCCTCGATCGCCTCGCCGAGGGCGCCGCCGATGCCGCTCGACGTGGGAGCAGCGTCGACCGGTGGTTGGTCATGGCCGCCGGGGCCCTGTGCGCGGGTGGGGTGATCCTCGTGCTCATCGGCTGGCACGGCGCATCGCGAACGCCGAACGTCTACGAGCAGGTGCCCTACCTGATCTCGGGCGGCGAGCTCGGGTCCACGCTGGCGTTGCTCGGTGCCCTGCTCTACTTCGGCCGGTGGTTGGCCACGATGGTGCGGGAGCAGCGGGCCCAGGGCGCGGCCATCGTGGCCGTGCTCGAACGGATCGAGCGTCGGCTGGCCGAGGATGCGCCGTCTCGGCCGGCGCTCGTCACCACCGCTCGGGGCACCCTCGTCCACCGTGCCGACTGTGCGGTGGTGGCGGGGAAGCGAAGTGTTCGCCCCGTCGGCGCCCGGACGGACCTCGCGCCCTGCCGCCTCTGCCTACCGGACGGCCTCACCGTGTGAGACTGCGCCGATGACCGAGCCCGGAACCGTCCATCAGATGTGGCGCTACCCCGTGAAGTCGATGCAGGGGGTGCTGGCCGACGACCTCGCCGTCACGCCCACGGGGGTCGCCGGTGACCGGCACTGGGCGCTCATCGACGAGTCGACCGGTCGGGTGCTGTCGGCGAAGCGGTCGAAGGCGCTGCTGGAGGGCGTCGGCACCGACGGCGCCGTCACGCTCCCGGACGGCACCGTGGTCGACCTGAGCGCGACCGACGCCGGCCCCGCCCTGTCGGCATGGCTGGGCCAGGCGGTCACCGTACGAACGGTGGCCGACGCGGCGGACCTCAGCTTCCAGATGACCTTCGAGCCCACCAACGACGACGCCGAGTACTACGACATCCCGATCCCCGACGGCACCTTCGTCGACCTCGCCGCGGTGCACGTCATCACGACCGCCACGCTGGCCCACTGCGCGGCGGCCCGGCCGGAGCTCGACTGGGACGTCCGCCGGTTCCGCCCGAACGTCGTGGTCGACCTCGATGGCGAGCCGTTCCAGGAGAACGGGTGGACCGGGCGGGAGCTGCGGCTCGGCGACGTGGTGCTCCACGCCGCTCAGGCCACGGTGCGGTGCGCCATGCCCCTCCGGGCCCAGCCGGGCCTCGAACGCCAGCCGGAGCTGTTCAAGGCGATGGAGGAGCTCAACACCACGATGCCCAACCACCTGGGGTCGTACCTCTCGGTGGTCCAACCGGGCACGGTCCGCACCGGCGACCCCGTCAGCCTGGCGTAGGGACCCGACCCCGTCGCAACCTGGGGGCGAGGGTTGCGGTTTCCGTCAACCGAGGCCCCCTGGTTCGGAGGGGGTGAGCTCGCCCTCGGGCGGGACGAAGGTGGCCCACCGGTCGAGGGGCATGCGCTCGCTGCGGAGCGAGTTCACGGGCGCGTCGGGGGCGGCGTGGCCGATGGCCACGCCGCAGAAGATCATCTCCTCGGGTGGGGCGCCCACGAAGCTGGCCACGGCCTGGGGCTTGGCGGCCCACGCCTCCTGCGGGCACGTGTCGAGTCCGGCCTCGACCGCGAGGAGCATGAAGGTCTGGAGGAACATCCCGAGGTCCGACCACTGGGGCGGTCCCATCTTCCGCTCGATGAAGCAGAAGATGGCCGCCGGGGCGTCGAAGAACCGGTAGTTGTCGTCGAAGCGCCGCAGGCGGCCGGCCCGGTCATCCCGCTCGATGCCGAGCAGGGCGTACATCTGCTCGCCGAGCTCGAAGCGGTTGGTGCGGTAGGGGTCCCACAGCTTCTGCGGGTAGATGTCATAGGCCGCCTCGGTGTCGGACGGGTGCTCCTCGAGGTGGCGCAGGAACGAGGGCATCGTGCCCGACCCGATCACGTAGATCCGCCACGGCTGCACGTTGCCGCCAGACGGGGCCCGGCTGGCCTTGGTCAGCAGGTCGGCGATGACCTCGTCCGGCACGGGGGTGGGCAGGAAGGCGCGCACCGACCGGCGGGCGTCGACCGCCGCGCTCACGTCCATGGGTTCAGGCCGGCTCAGCTGGTGCGCTGGATGAGGGTGCCGGTGCCGAGGCCACCGCCGCAGCACATGCTCACCAGGCCCCACTCCTGCTCGGTGCGCTCGAGCTCGTGGAGGGTCTTGGTGATGAGGATGCAGCCGGTGCCGCCGAGGGGGTGGCCGAGGGCGATGGCGCCACCGTTCGGGTTCACCTTGTCCATGTCGGCGCCGACGGTCTTGGCCCACGCCAGGACGACGGAGGCGAAGGCCTCGTTGATCTCGAACACGTCGATGTCGTCGATGGTGAGGCCCTGGCGCTCGAGGAGCCGCTCGGTGGCCGGGATCGGGCCTTCGAGCATGAGGACCGGGTCGCAGCCGACGAGGCAGGTCTGGGCCACGACGGCCCGGGCCTTGAGGCCGAGCTCGTCGGCCTTCTCGCGGGTCATGATCAGCACCGCCGCGGCGCCGTCGGAGATCTGCGACGCGCTGCCCGCCGTGTGCACGCCGTCCTCGCGGGCGACCGGCTTCAGCTCGGCCAGCTTCTCGAGGCTGGTCTCGCGCAGCACCTCGTCGGTGGCGAAGGTGCGGGTCTCGTCCAGGCGCTTGCCGTCCTCGTCGACCTGCACGGCCTCGATCGGCACGATCTGGGTCTCGAAGCGACCCTCGTCGAGGGCCCGGCGGGCCCGGACCTGCGACTCCAGGCCGAAGGCGTCGGTATCGGCGCGGGTGACGCCGTACTTGGTGGCGATGCGCTCGGCGCCCTCGAACTGCGAGGTGTACTCGTAGTGCTTGGCGTAGCTGCGGTTCACCGGCTTGCCGTGGCCGGCGGCGGCGCCGTCCATGGCGTTGGAGCCGAGGGGCACGGTGCTCATGTTCTCCACGCCGCAGGCGAGGGCGATGTCCTCGGCACCGGAGGCCACCAGGCTCACGGCGAGGTTGAAGGCCTGCTGCGACGAGCCACACGCGCTGTCGACGGTGCTACAGGCGACCTCCTGCGGGAGGCCGGCGGCCAGCCAGGCGTTGCGGGTGATGTTGCCGGCCTGGGCGCCGACCTGGTCGATGCAACCGCCGATGACCTGCCCGACGAGCGACGGATCGAGCCCGGCCCGCTCGAGCACCGCGGCCTGCACCGGGGCGAGCATGTCGATCGGGTGGGTCTTGGCCAGCGTGCCGTTCTTCTTGCCGACGGCGGTTCGGGCTGCTTCGACGATCACCACTTCGCGCACGGCGCTCTCCCTTTGGGTCCTCGTGGCTTCCCGCCACGTGCTGCCTCAACCCTAGGGACCGCTCCTGCTGTTCCCGAAAACGACCTCGACGTCTGTGTTGGCGAGGAGTCGGAT
>JALYWQ010000034.1 GCA_030852625.1 Actinomycetota bacterium | reverse complement strand
TGAACAACGCCGGCAACGCGGGCTCCCAGGGGTTCCCGGGCTTCGTCGACTTCGTCGATTCGGATCCCGCCGACTGGCACCGGTTCTTCGACGTCAACCTCTTCGGCGTGATGCACTGCACGAAGGCATCGCTCCCGTCGATGATCGCAGCGGGCTCGGGACGGGTCATCACGATCGTCTCCGACGCCGCCCGGCACGGGGAGTCGAAGCTGGCCGCCTACGGCGCGGCCAAGGCCGGCGCGGCCGGGTTCTGCCGCTCGATCGCCCGCGAGGTCGGCCGCCACGCCATCACGGTGAACTGCATCAGCCTCGGCAACATCGTCACGCCGGCCACGGCGCCACCCCCGCCCGAGACCCCGGAGGACGAGGCCCGCGAGAAGGCCTTCCTCCGGCCCTACGTGATCCGCCGCCGCGGTCGACCCGACGACGCCGCCGGCCTCGTGGCGTACCTGGCCAGCGACCTGGCCCAGTGGGTGACCGGCCAGACCTACCCGGTCAACGGCGGGTACACCTTCTCCCTCTGATCTTCGGGGCCGATGCGGCGTGGGTCAGGCGGCGGCTGGGCGGAGGTCGCTCACCGACCACCAGCAGCGGCAGCCCCGCTGCCAGGTGACGGTGTGCACGAAGTCGGAGCCGCTCAGCTTGTCCGGCCCGAACCGGCTCGACCCGAAGATGGCGCTGCTCCTCGTGCCGAGTCGGGTGACGGCGGCCCGCCAGCTGGCCCGGGTGGGGTTCGGCCCGGCGGCCCGCAGCGCATCGACGAACAGCCGGAAGTTGTCGCAGATGCCGAGCAGCTCGGCCGACGGTCTGTCGTCGGGGGCCAGCGGGGCCAGGCCGGCGTCGACGGCGATCTGCGAGCACTCCTCCCAACCCGGGTAGGGCGCCTTCCCCGACGGTCGCAACATCCCGCCCACCGAGGTGATGCCGACCGCGCCGTCGAACTGGTCGGGCGGGAAGCCGGCGGTGGTGACGTCGCTGGTGTTCAGGAACCAGTCGGACGCCGAGTACCGCGGGGTGTACCCCTGGCTCTTGGCGGTGGTCAGGAAGATCTGGGCCGCCGCGAAGTTGCTGACGATGAGCACGTGGGTGACGCCGTCGAGCCGGAAGCGGGTGGCGATGTTCGAGGGCTCGGCGACCACCGCGGTGATGTTGCAGTCGTGGGTGCCGAGCACGACCTTGCCGGCACCCTGCTCCTGCAGCGCCGGCACCAACTCCTCGGTGATCGTGGGCTGCGTGGCGGGGCACTTGTCGCCGAGGATGCCGACGGTGGCGCCCTCGGGGAACCACCGCAGGGCGCCGAGGTCGCGCGCCCACGTGCGGGCGATGCGGTCGATGGCGGCCTGGTAGCTGACCTCGTTGCCGCCCGATCGCCGCTGCCAGTCGCGCGACCACAGGGCGGAGTGCACCAGCGGCGTGTCCCCCTTGGTGCGGTTGGTGAGGCAGTCGAGCGACGCGGTGTCGAGCATGGCCGCCACGTCGACCACACCGAAGACCTTGGCGTCGTCGACCATGGCCCGGCACCCGGCCGCCTGGTCCTCCACGCTGGTGGGATCGGTGGGGCGCAGAACCGGGACGATCCGACGCCCGTGCACGCCACCGTCCTTGCTGGCCCAGGCCGCGAGCGCCTGGATGTACTGCGCGCCGTCGGTGCGCTGCCCGGTGGAGAAGCCGGTGCTGCTCAGACCGGCGGTGCTCTGCACCATGAAGCCGACGGTGACGGTGTCGGGGGTGACCCCGCGGTCCGACGCCACGCGGGTGACGGGCGGGCCGCCGGTACCACCGGGATCGACAGCACCCGGCCCGACCTCGCCGCTGGAGCCGCTCGCCGTCGGGCCCGCGCCGCCCGGGGCGCCTGACCCGTCTCCGTCGGCGACGTCGATGTCGCCGTCACCGTCGAGGTCCGCAACGGGTGCACCGACCTCGCCCCCGCCGGAATCGATCGCGGCCATCGTCTCGGCATCGTCGGGGCGAAGGGCCATCGACGCCACCAGCAGCCCGATCAGGGCCACCAGCGCGGCACCGGTGAGGATCCGGTCGGAGGCCGAGGTGCGGCCCGCCCATGACTGCACCTGCGCAGGGAGCCGCACCTCAGGTCCTCGCCTTCGCGCGCCGGGCCGGTCCGGGACCGCCGGTGCCCGAGCGCTCGACGGCCGCGGGGTCGGTGCCGAGGTAGCTCGCGACCACCCGCGGGTCGGCCCGGACCTCGTCGGGTGAGCCCTCGGCGATGACCCGGCCGGACTCGAGGCAGTAGATCCGGTCACACAGCGACATCATCAGCGCCATGTCGTGCTCCACCACGAGCACCGACGCACCCACCCGATCGCGCAGGTCCCGCAGCAGCGGCGCGAACGCCTCCACCTCCCGTTGGGCCAGCCCCGCGGTCGGCTCGTCGAGCAGCACGATGGCCGGCGCCGCGGCGACGATGGCGGCCAGGTCGCACACCCGGCGCATCCCGGTGGAGAGCTCGCCGACGAGCGTGCCGGCCTGCTCGGTCAGGCCGAGCTGGGCGAGCACGGCGTCGGCCCGCTCGAGCTTGTCCCGTTCCGCCATCCGCAGCCACGGGCTGGCCGTCATGGCCGACACAGCGCCGCCGGGGAGCCGGGCGTCGGCGGCGGCCATCACCGTCTCCCGCACCGTCAGCCCGGGGTAGAGGCGCGCGTCCTGGAAGGTGCGGCTGAGCTGCCGGAGGGAACGGATCTCGGGGCGGGTCGAGGAGACATCGGTGCCGGCCAGGTGGATGACGCCAGCGGCCGGCTGGAGGTGGCCCGACAGCACGTCGAGCAGGGTCGACTTCCCGGCGCCGTTGGCGCCGATGAGGCCGACGATCTCTCCGCGTCGCACCTCCACGTCGACATCGGTGAGGGCTGCGATGCCACCGAAGCGGACCGTGACGCCGCTCGCCACGAGCGACTCGGCCGCGGCGGGGGCGCGGTCGTCGACGGTGCTCGAGGGGAGCGTCGGAACCGGCACCGGATCGGGAGCATCGTCCGCGGCCCCGGCGGCACTCGCGCTACCGGCGGGTCCGAGCCGCCCGACCAGCAGCCGTCGGCCTCGGTCGAGCAGGGCAGCGAGGCCGCCGGGCACGAACAGGAGCGTGAGCAGGAGCAGGGCTCCGGAGGTGAACGATCGGATGGGGAGGGTGTTGGCGCCGCTGACGAGGTAGGGCCAGCCGAACACTGCGATGGTGCCGAGGATCGGTCCGTGCAAGGTGCCCAACCCGCCGACGATCGCCACCGAGAGGAGCACGAAGCTCATCGACGGGTCGAAGGCGCTGAAGGTGAAGCTCCCGGACGCCATGGCCCACAGCGCCCCGGCCATCCCCGTGACGAACCCGGAGACGGCGAGCGCCGTGAGCCGGGCCCGCAGCGGTGGCAGGCCGTGGGCCGACGCCAGGGCGGGGTTGTCCCGCGACGCCACGATGGCCCGACCGACCGAGCTGCGGCGCACCGACCGCAGCGCCACCACCGACAGCACCAGCACGGCGACCGCGATCGGGTAGAGGCCTCGCACGGTGGCGATGCGCAGCCCGAAGAGGTGCGGCTCGTCGACGTTGACGATGGCCGAGGCGTCCTCGGTGAACAGGCCCTGCCGGAACAACCAGCTCCGGGCCGCGAAGGCGAAGGCCAGCGTCACCACGCCCATGAGCAGGCCGCGGGAGCGGAGGGCGACCGAGCCCACGAACGTGCTGGCCACCGCCGCGGCGGCGCCGGAGGCCAGCAGCATCACCGGGATGCCGAGCTCGTCGACGAGGGTGGCGGTGTAGGCGCCGACGCCGAGGAAGGCGAAGGATCCGAGGGTCACCTGGCCGGCCCATCCGGTGAGGACCGAGATGCCGAGGCCGGTGATGGCGAAGGCCACCATGAACACGAGGAAGACGGCCCGCTCCTGGGTGCCGAGCCCGGGCAGGAGCGGCGCGATCGCCACGAGGCCGAGGAGGACCGCCCACCCGAGCCGCCCCGACTCTCGTACCACGACCCGGCGACGGGCGGCCTCCGGCAGGGTCTCGACCGATCGTTCGACGACCAACCCGTCCTCGCCGCGGCTGGCGCCGGCGAGGGTGCGCCACCGCAGGAGCAGGCCAGCGGCCAGCGCGAGGGCCAGCACCACATCAGCCAGGCCGGGCACGTCGGTGTAGAAGACCGTGGCCTGCTCGAGGATCCCGATCCCGACGCCGGCCACGACGGCGACGCGGACGTCGACCAGCCCGGCGAGGAGGGCCGCCGCCAGGCCGCGGAGCAGCAGACCGGGCCCGCTGTCGGAGAACCCGACCGCGGGCTGGGTGGGCGCGTAGAGGATGGCGCCCACCGACGACACGAAGCCGGCCAGCGTCCAGACGAGGAGCGACGTGCGGCGAACGGAGATGCCCGAGAGTCGTGCCGCATCGGGGTTCGACGCCGCGCCGCGGATGGCCCGCCCGGTGCGGGTGCGGTTGAGGAGCACGGCCAGGCCGATGGCGATGGCCGGCGCCACGAGGATGGTGAGGAGCTGGCTGGAGGTCACGACCGCGCTGCCGACCTCCCAGCGGGTGTCGAACGGCTGCGGGTACCCCTCCATCGCCAGCCGCTGGGCGTCGGGCTTCAGCGGACCAGCGAGCACGAGCAGCAGGATCAGCTGGGAGATGCCGATCGTGGCGACGAGCAGCGCCAGTCGGGACGCCTGGAAGAGGCGCCACATGAGCAGGCGCTCCACGAGCGCACCGGTGGCGGCACCCAGCACCAGCGCCGCGGGCAGGGCGATCCAGTACGGCGCGTCGAAGCGGAACACGAGCACGGCGAGGGCGCAGCTGGCCACCGCCCCCATCTGGCCCTGGGCCAGGTTGATGAAGCGGTTGGCCCGGAAGACGAGCACCAGGCCGACGGCCAGCAACCCCACCTGGAGGCCGCTGGCCGTGCCGAGGAGGGCGACGGCGGGCAGGTCGCTCACGACGGCGCTCCCCCGAGGAACACGGCTCGGGCCAGATCGCCCCGCTCGAGGAGCTCGGCGGGGGCGCCCTCGAAGCGCACCTGGCCCTTCTCGAGGAAGACGGCTCGGCCGCACAGCTCGGCGGCCAGGTTGAGGGACTGCTCGACGAGCACGCACGTCACCCCGGCCCGGTTGACGTCGCGCACGATGGCGATCAGGTCGGCCACCACCGTGGGGGCCAGCCCGAGTGAGAGCTCGTCGATGCAGAGCAGCCTCGGATCGGGGAGCAGGGCCTTGGCGATGGCCAGCTGCTGCTGCTCGCCACCGGACAGGGTGCCGGCCAGGTTCCCGAGTCGTCCCCGCAGCTGCGGGAACCGGTCGAGCTCACGCTCGATGCGAGTGTCGAGCTCGGCACCGACGGTGTAGCCACCGAGCTCGAGGTTCTCGCGGACCGTGAGGTCGGGGAACACCGCTCGGCCGCCCATCACCAGCGCGATGCCGAGGCGGCAGCGCACCTCGGCCGGCGTGGAGGTGACGTCGCGCCCGGCGAAGGTCACCGACCCGGACGACGGTGCCTCCAGTCCTGCCAGCACGCGCAGCACGGTGGACTTCCCGGCTCCGTTGGTGCCCAGCAGGCCGAGGACCTCGCCGGGCTCGATCCCCAGGGACACGCCGAAGAGCACGGGCACCGAGCCATAGGAGAAGTGGATGTCCTCCAGTTCCAGCACTGTCTCCACCGACGTGGCCATCCATCCCCCCGGTTGCGCCGCGTCCGAAACTAAATGATGCACCGTTCATATGCAATCAGCTACGCTGCCGGCCGTGCGTCGACCTGATGGGCGAGGCCTCGGGGGGCTGCTCGCAACCGCCATCGTGATGGTCCTGCTGGCCGTGATCATCCCGATCGGGCCGGTGGGGACCTCGGCCGCCCAGGAGGCGCCGCCGACGATGCTCGTCCCGTCGCTTCCCGACGAGCTCGACGCCGTGACGTCGGCGGTCAGTCCCCTGGTGTGGCAGGCCTGCAAGAGCGTGGGCCTCGCGGTCGGGTTGATCGTGGTCGCCGGGACCCTGTTGGGTGTGCCGCCGGACGTGACGGTGCCCCTCAACGAGGCCGTCGCAACCACCGGCGGACCGGTGCTGGCCTTGTTCTTCGAGGTGTGCCAGCAGATCCCTCTGCCGGACGACCCGCCGGTGTGCGCGGTCGACGACCAGGTGCCGCCCTTGCCCTCGCTCGGCCGCCCGATCCTCTTGGCCGGTCTCTTGGCCAACGAGCTGCGGGCCCTCGACGCCACGCTCACCGGACTCGGCGCGCCGCTCGACGGCGCACTCGGCACCGCGGCCGACGACCTCCTCGGCTGTGCCGAGGGTCGTGATGCACCGGAGGAGCCGGCACCCGACGACGGCGCTCCCGCCCCTGACCAGAACGATCCTTCGCCCACCGGTGAGGGATTGTTCCCGGCCGGCCCGCCCCCCGCCGGGGGATCGCTCGTGGCCCCGGCGCTCACCGCCGGCGGAGGCGCCGCTCCCGATCGCCCGGTGGTCGAGGGCGCCCCCCTTCCCGCCACCGCCCTCAGCTCCGGCCGGTCGACCGACGGCGCCGGCCTGGCCC
>JALYWQ010000463.1 GCA_030852625.1 Actinomycetota bacterium | reverse complement strand
GACGCCGTGGAGCACGTCGCCGTCGTCGCCGTAGCCGACCCGGAGGCCGGCGATCTCGAGGAGGGCGGCGCCGTCAGCCATGACCGGTTCCGAGGTAGGCGTCCCGCACGACGGGCAGCGCAGCCACCTCGGCGGTGGGGCCGGCTGCGATGCATTGGCCGAAGTCGAGCACGTAGAGCCGTTCACAGATGGTGAGCACCATCGACATGTCGTGCTCGATGAGCACGACACCGACGCCGCGGGTGCGCACGGCGTCGACGACGTGGTCGGCCAGCGCCATCGTCTCGTTCACGTCGAGGCCCGACGACGGTTCGTCGAGGAGCAGCAGCTCGGGGTCGGCGCACAGGGCCCGGCCGAGCTCGAGCACCCGAGCGGTGCCCGGGGGCAGGTCGGCGGCCCGCTCGTCGGCCATGGCGGCCAGGCCGAGCTGCTCGAGCAGGTCGTCGACCACGTCGAGCCGTCGGTGGCGGTTGCGGGAGAGCAGCCGAAGCGGGCTGCTGCCGAGCGCCCGAGCTTCCGTGGCGTAGGCCAGGTTCTCCCGCACCGTCATCGACCCGAACACCTCGAGGCGCTGGAAGGTGCGGGCCAGGCCAGCCCGTGCCCGCCGGTGCGAGGACCAGCCGGTGACGTCGTGGTCCCCGAGGCGCACCCGGCCCTGCTCCGTGCGGACCGTGCCGGCGATGGCGCCGAAGAGGGTGGTCTTGCCGGCCCCGTTGGGACCGATGACGCCCACGATCTCGCCCCGGTCGGCGCCGATCGTCACCTGGTCGACGGCGGTGAGGCCGCCGAAGCGGACGGTGACGTCCTCGGCCTCCAGGTAGGTGTCGAGCTCAGGCATCGGCCGCCTCCAGCTCCACGGGTGCCGGCTCGTCGTCCCGCCGCACGGCGATGAGGGCGCGGGGCCAGCGTTCGCTCACCAGGCCCACCAACCCGCCGGGGCGGCGGGCCAAGAGGGCGGCGGCGAGGCCGAAGATCGGGGTGATCCATGGCGACGGCGAGCCGCCCGAGAACAGGTCGGGGACGAAGTAGAAGAGCAGCGCGCCGACGATGGCGCCGTAGGCGCTCTGGATCCCGCCCACCACGGCGATGGTGATCCAGAGCAGCGACGTGAAGGAGTTGAAGAACGACGAGCCGGCCCCTTCCAGCAGCCCGGCGTAGAGGCCGCCGGCCACGCCGGCGATGAAGGCCGAGATGGAGAACACCGCCACCCGCGGCCAAAGGGGATCGATCCCGAGCGAGTCGGCCGCCGACGGGCTGTCGCGCAGCGCCACCAGCGTGCGCCCGAGGCCGGTGCGGTGCAGCTGGCCGATGGCGGCCACGAGCAGGGCCAGCACCACGACGACGAAGGCCACGTAGGCGCGGTCGGTCTCGAACAGCGAGGGCCGGCCGCCCCGCAGGCCGTCGCTGCCGCCGGAGAACCACCTCCACGACCCGAACAGCAGCCCGTCGATGAGCTGCCCGAACCCGAAGGTGGCGAGGGCCAGGAACAGGCCGGACAGCCGAAGGGCGGGGATGGCGATGGCCACCCCGAGGGGTACGACGAGGAGCCCGGCCAGCGGCAGGGCGAGCCAGAACGGCACGTCGTTCTCGAGGAGGTGGATGTAGGAGAACGCTCCGGCGCCCACGAGCCCGGCCTGGGTGAGCGAGATCAGCCCGGAGCTGCCGGTGAGCACCGTGAGGCTGAGGAAGGCGCAGGCGATGACGAGGGCGAAGCCGAGGCTGAACACGCGGGTCTCCGACAGCAGCAATGTGCAGGGCAGTCCGATGACGACGATCGGCCACCACGAGCTCGAGCCGGCTTGCACGGTGCCGGTCCACGGCGCCGAGGCCCCGAGCTCGCGCAACGTGCCCCGGCGGGCGAACACCAGGGCGCCGAAGAGGAAGATGAACGGGATGCTCGGCCGCAGGCCGTTGAGCAGGGTGGGCTGCGAGGCGAACACCTTGAGGCTCAGCGAGCCGGCCAGTCCGAGGGCCAGCGCGCCGACGTACGTGCGAGGGAGGCTGGTGAGGCGGCCCATGATGGCGGCCGCGTAGGCCTGCACGACCAGCAGCGTGAGGATGATGCTGTCGAGGCCGAGGAGCGGCGAGAAGAGGATGCCGGCCAGGCCCGCCGTGGTGCTGCCGAGGGCCCA
>JALYWQ010000006.1 GCA_030852625.1 Actinomycetota bacterium | reverse complement strand
AAGACCGAGAGGCGGGCGAGGGTGCCGCCTTGGCGGGCCAGGATCCGGTTCCACAGGGCGGTGCCGTCGGGGAGGAACGGGTCCTCCGGGTCCGCGTCGACGACGATCCACGACTCGGCGTCGAGCTCGAAGTCGAGCTGGCCCGGGCCCCACCCCGAGTAACCGGCGTAGAGCCGCAGGCGGGTGACCCGGTCGCCGAGGATGGCGGGGTCGAGGTCGAGGTCGAGCAGCCCGAGGTCGCCGACCACGGGGACGAACCCGTCGAGCTCGGCGGGATCGGTGACCCGGGCCAGGCACCAGCCCGACTGGACCTCCACCGGACCGCCGACGTGCACGACGCTCGGGTCGGTGACGAGGTGCTCCCATGCCGGGAGCACGGCACCCACCGGCGTGTCGCTGGGTCGGTTGAGCACGATGCCGAGGGCCCCTTCGTCGGTGTGGGTGACCATGAGCACGACGGTGCGATCGAAGTTCGGGTCGCCGAGCATCGGTTCGGCCACGAGCAGGCGACCGGCGGTGGAAGGCACGCTCCGAGTCTCGCAGGACCCCCTCCGCAAACGGCGCGATCGGTAGTAGGAATTGGGGTCCACCACAGATCGCTCGAATGGGGCAGTTCATGCAGCGACTTTCCGGGCTCGACGCGTCCTTCCTCTCACTGGAGACGCCGTCGTCCCACATGCACGTGGCCAGCCTCGGGATCTTCGACCCGTCCGAGGTGGAGGGCGGGGTGTCGATCGACCACGTCATCGAGATCTACGGCCAGCGCCTCCACCTGGCCCCGCCGTTCCGCCGCCGCCTGGCCCAGGTGCCGTTCGGGCTCCACCACCCCATCTGGGTCGAGGACCCCGACTTCGACATCCGCCGCCACGTCCGCCACACCGCCATCCCGAAGCCGGGCGGCACCAAGGAGCTGTCCAACCTCGTCAGCCGGCTCGTGGCCCAGCCCCTCGACCGCACGCGACCCCTCTGGGAGATCTGGCTGATCGAAGGCCTCGAGGGCGGCAACGTGGGCCTGCTCTCCAAGGTGCACCACGCGGCCATCGACGGGGCGTCGGGCAACGAGCTCCTCGTCGCGCTGCTCGACCTGTCACCCGAGGTGGCGGTGCACACGCCGGAGGAGGAGTGGAAGCCGGACCACGTGCCCACCGACGCCGAGCTCATCGCCTACGCGGCCAACTCCCTGGCTCGCCAGCCCCTCCGGGTGGCCAAGTCGCTGGCCCGCACGGCCAGCGCCGCGCTGGCCGTCCGCCGTCACGGCCAGGAGACCGAGAGCGACCACCTCCCGCCGGCGCCGTTCTCCGCGCCCCGCACGTCGTTCAACACCTCGCTCACGCCCACCCGGAGCTACGCCTTCCGCTCGCTCGACCTGCCCACGGTGAAGGCCGTGAAGGCCAAGGCCGGGTGCACGGTGAACGACGTGGTGCTCGCCCTCTGCTCCGGTGCCCTGCGCAACTACCTCGACGACCGGGGCGAGGTGCTCGACAGCTCCCTCGTGGCCATGGTGCCGATGTCGGTGCGCACCGAGGACGAGAAGGGCAGCCTCGGCAACAAGGTGAGCTCGATGCTCACCACGCTGGCCACCGACATCGACGACCCGCTCGAACGGCTGTCGGCGATCAGCGAGAGCATGCGCAACTCGAAGGAGCAGCAGAAGGCCATCGGCGCCGACACCCTCCAGGAGTGGGCCGAGTTCGCGGCGCCGGCGGTGTTCGGCAGCGCCATGCGGCTCTATTCCCGCATGAGCCTGGCCAACGTGCTGCGGCCGCTCTTCAACGTCACGATCTCGAACGTGCCCGGGCCGCCGTTCCCGCTCTACTCAGCCGGCGCCCGACTCGTGGCCAACTACCCCGTCGGGCCGATCATCGACGGCACGGGGCTCAACATGACCGTGATGAGCTACCAGGACCAGCTCGACTTCGGCCTGCTGGCCTGCCCCGACGTGCTCGACGACGTGTGGTCGCTGGCCGCCGCCCTCCAGACGGCCCTCGACGAGCTGGTGGACGCCACCGGCATCGACGAGGCCGACGTGGCCCAGCACAGCCGCGTCAGCTGAGCTCGGCGGCGATCCGCGCCGCCACCTCGGCGGCCTGCTCGTCGCTCTCGTAGCGGGTGCGGGGCCAGAAGAACCCCTTCAACCCGTCCCCCTTGGTGCGGGGCACCACGTGCACGTGGAGGTGGGGGACGCTCTGGCTCACCTTGTTGTTCATGGCGACGAACGTGCCCTGCGCGCCGCAGGCGTCGCGCACCGCGGCTGACACCTGCTGCACGCGCTCGAAGTAGGGGCCGACCTCGGCCACCGGCAGGTCGGTGAGTACCTCGACGTGCGGGCGCGGCACCACGAGGACGTGGCCGTGGAACAGCGGCCGGATGTCGAGGAACGCGACCACCACGTCGTCGTCGAGCACCACGTGGGCCGGGCTCTCGCCGGCGACGATCGAGCAGAAGGTGCAGGAGCCGGCCATCGGGCACTGAGCCTAAGGACCCGAGCGGGTCCTATGCTCCGCCGTCCGACGATCCTCGGGGGGATGAGGATGGCTGCTCTCGACATCCTGGCGCTGCACGCATCGGCACGGCCGAACGACGTGGCGGTGATCGACCACGACCGGCACATGGCGCTGGCCGACTTCAACGAGCTCGTGAACCGCTACGGCAACGTGCTGCTCGACTGCGGCGTGCGGGCCGGCGAGAAGGTGCTGTGGACGGGGCAGAACAGCCTCGAGGTGGTGGCCATCAACCACGCGTCGCGCAAGGTCGGCGGCGTGTGCGTGCCGATGAACTACCGGCTGGCGCCCGACGAGGCGCAGTACGTGATCGAGAACGCCGACGCCGTGGTGGTGCTGTTCGACATCGAGCAGACCGAGCAGCTCGAGTCGATCCGTGACCAGCTCCCCCTCGTGCGGCGCTGGATCTCCTTCCGAGCCGCGTCGGTCACCGACCCGTCCTCCCCCGGCCCCGCGTGGGCCGACGACCTCGAGGTGCTGGCCGAGGCGGCCGCCACCACCGAGCCGGAGCCGGAGGGTCAGGACGACGCCGCCGGCACCACGATGATCTACACGTCGGGCACCACCGGGAAGCCGAAGGGCACGGTGCGCCGCACCGACACGTCGGAGCAGGCGGCCAAGAACAGCGCCGAGTTCGTGGCCCTCATGGGTTGGAACGGCGACGACGTGTACCTGTCGACCGGGCCGCTCTACCACTCGGCCCCGCTGGGCTTCATGCTCGCCGTCCAGGCGCTCGGCGGGTCGGTGGTGATCCAGCGCCACTTCGATCCCGAGGAGTGGCTGCGCCTCGTCGAGACCCACAGGGTGACCACGTCGTTCTCGGCACCCACGCCCATCCGGCGGGTGGTCGACCTCCCGCCGGGCGTCGTGGAGGGGTACGACACCTCGTCACTGCAGCGCCTGCTCGCCAACGCCGCGCCGTGGCCCTTCGAGCTCAAGCGGAAGTACGTGGAGCGGATCAACGACACGTCGCTGTTCGAGGTGTACGGGTCCACGGAGCTGGGGGTGAACACCCTCCTCCTCCCACCCGACCAGATGCGAAAGCCCGGTTCGTGCGGTCGGCCCATCCCCGGCGTCACCATCGAGCTGATCGACGACGAGGGCAACGTCGTCACCGAGCCGATGCAGCCCGGCGAGCTCTTCGTGAAGTCGGAGGCCACGTTCGCCACGTACTACAAGGACGCCGAGAAGTACGAGAACGGGCGCCGCGGCGACTTCCTCTCCGTCGGCGACATCGCCTACTTCGACGACGAGGGCTACTTCTACATCTGCGACCGCAAGAACGACATGATCATCTCGGGCGGGGTGAACATCTACCCCGCCGAGACCGAGGCCGTGCTCGTCGCCCACCCCGACATCGCCGACGCCGCGGTGTTCGGCATCCCCGACGAGGAGTGGGGCGAGGCGGTGCACGCGGTGATCACGCTCTACCCCGGCCACGAGGCGGCCGACGACGACATCGCCGCCTTCTGCCGGGAGCACCTGGCCGGCTACAAGGTGCCCCGCACCTTCGACCGGATGGACGAGATCCCGCGCTCGGCATCGGGGAAGATCCTGAAGCGCGAGCTGCGGGAGCCCTACTGGGCCGGACGCACCTCCCGGGTCGGCTGACCGGGCGGCAGGGTCCCAGCGGGGGCGGCCCGCACTGGCCGCCCGCCCCGGTCCCTCCGAGACGGGCGGCCACGTCCACGCGAGCGATCGCCCATCGCACGGCCGACGTTCCTAGTCGGAAGAATCGCCCTCACCGAGACAGCCGTCAAGAGAATGTGTGTCGCACGACACACTCCAAGCGACCGGGTTTTCGGGCCTCAGCAGTCGCGGTCGAAGCCCGGGATCACGGCCCGGAACGTGAGGTTGTGCTCGGTGCCACTGCTGGGGTCGGTCCAGCGGGTGATCTGGGTGGCCTGGGCGACGAGCGGCGCGAGCGTGGCGGCGTCGTCGCCCTCCACGGTCTGGCAGGCCCCGCCCGCCTCGATCGGGTACGAGAACGGCCACGTGAGCTGGTTGGGCTGCACCTCCGGATCGACCTCCCCGGCCGGCTGGGCCAGCAGCTGGAAGGCCTCCGGCACGAAGGGCTCGGAGGCCGCCGAGCTCACCGCATCGCCCACCTCGGTGACGAACTCGTTGACCGCAGCCCGCAGCGCCAGCTGCTCCTCGCTGAGCCCGAGCTCGGCGCCGCCGCCCTCCTCGGTGGACAACGACAGGGCGTAGATCGAGTGGGTGTAGGTCTGCCCGTCGACCCGCACGGTGATCGTCGTGTTCGGCATGTCGGTGACGCCCGGCTCGCCGGCGTCGAGCTCGTCGTCGGTGGCCAGCCCAGCCTCGGCGGCGGCGTCGAGGAGCCCCTCGAGCACGTCGGGCTCGACCACCCCGGTGAACACCGGGGTCATGGCCGGCCCGGGGTACTGCATCGTCATGGCGCCGCCGGTGAACGCGGTGCCGTTGTCCTGGACCACCGTGGGCACGGCGGCGAAGTCGTAGCCGAACGGCACGAACCCGCCGCCGACCTCGATGGCGATGGCCACCTGGGTCTCGTCGGCGTCGCCGCCACCGTCGGGGGCGTCTGACCCGTCGGTGGATCCGGACGGCTCGTTGCCGGTCCGCACGTCGGTGTCGTCACCGCACCCGGCCAGGCCGAGCAGGAGGACGAGGGGCAGGCACAGGGCGGTGAGCAGTCGTCGCATGGAGGTTGGACGACGCGGGTCGCGCCACGGGTTCCCGGCTCGCGGGCGGTCAGCGGTCGCTCGTCGACCCCGTCGCAGCAGGGTTTTCGAGACCATCCCCGACCCGGCCACAGCCATGCGGTTCAATTCGCATCGGTGACTCGACTCGAACCGCAGGGGGTTCATTGACCGATCTCCTCACCGACCAGGCGCACCTCGGTGCGCCCGAGCCCATCGACCCTGAGCCCGGGTCGATCCCCGATGCGGGGATCGCCGTGCGGATGGTGCTCGACACGTCGGTCCTCATCTCGGATCCCGACTCGATCACGGCGTTCCCCGACGCCGACGTGATCATCCCGCTGGTGGTGGTGGAGGAGCTCGACCAACACAAGTCCCGACTCGACGACGTCGGCCGGGCGGCCCGAGCCGTCATCCGGGCCATCGAGGAGCTGCGGGTCGGCAACGGCGGCGACATCCGCACGGCGGTGGCGCTGCCCACCGGCGGCACGCTGCGGATCGAGACCAACGGCCTCCACCTCAACGAGATCCGCGAGCACGGCCTCGACCCCACCAAGAACGACAACCGCATCCTCGCGGCGTCGCTCGGGCAGGCCGCCCACGGTCGCACCGTCGTCGTGTCGAACGACGCCGCGCTGCGCATCAAGGCCGCCCAACTCGGGCTCGAGGCCATGGAGCACCAGCGGCTCCGCGGTCGGGCCATGTTCGAGCGGCCCGTGGGTTGGAAGACCATCGACGTGGCGCCGGCCACCGTCGACCGGATCTACGGCAACCCGAGCGGCGTGGGCATCGACGAGCTCGACGAGGTCGACGAGACCCAGCTCCGCACGGAGCTCACCGATCGCTACGCCGCCCTGCGGGCCGGGAGCCAGTCGGTGCTCGTGCGCCACGAGGCCGGCGAGCTGGTGCCGATGCTGCGGGTGCCGGAGCCGTGGGGCCTGCGCCCCCGCTCCAAGGAGCAGCAGTTCGCCCTCGACCTCCTCCTCGATCCCGAGGTGCGGGTGGTGGCCCTCGACGGCATCGCCGGCACGGGCAAGACCGTGCTCGCGCTGGCGGCCGGCCTCGAGCAGGTGATGGAGGCCAACCTCTACGACAAGGTCGCCGTCTACCGCCCGGTCGTTCCGGTGGGGAAGGCCGAGCTCGGGTTCCTGCCGGGCACGCTCGACGAGAAGCTCAACCCGTGGATGATCGCCGTGCACGACGCCCTGGTCGCCCTCACTGAGCGGCGCAGCCATGCCGACGCCCGCGCCGTGATGGACGAGCTCACCGAGCGCGACAAGCTGTCCCTCGAGGCCGTCACCTACCTGCGGGGACGCTCGCTGCAGGGCACCTACGTGCTCGTCGACGAGGCCCAGAACCTCGAGCCCACCACCCTGAAGACGATCCTCACCCGCGTGGGCGAGGGCACCAAGGTGGTGTTCACGGGCGACACCAGCCAGATCGACGCGCCGTACCTGTCGGAGCACAACAACGCCATCTCGGTGCTCATCGACGCCTTCGACGGCGAGCGGGTGTTCGGCCACGTGCGCCTGTCGCACTGCGAGCGGTCCGAGGTGGCCTCGCTCGCGGCCCTGCGCCTCTAGCCGACCCCAGGGATAGGGTCGCAGCATCGACGACCCCCTCGACGCCGACCTCGAGGACGACGACCTCGTCGACTCAGAGCTCGACCGCCCGCTCGACGTCGCGCCCTCGTGGGGCCTCCTCGACGACGAGGAGCTGCTGCGCATCGCCACCGCGGCCGCCGACGCCAAGCGGGCCTCGGACCCGCCCCTCGTCGCCTCGCTGCTCGCGCTCATCGACGACGCGTCGTCGCGGGTGCTCAACCACCCGATCCGGCCGCGCATCAAGGCCACCCCGCAGGGCCTCCTCCGCGGTGAGCTCGACGTCGTCAAGATCGAGGTGCCCGGCGTGCTGGCGGCCGGCCTGCTCATCGACCGCCTGATCATCCGAGCCGAACGGGTCCGCATCACGCCGGGGCTGCCGCCGCACCTGAAGGCCGGCCCGGTGGGCATCCGGGCCTTCGTGTGCCAGGACAACGTCGACCGCTGGGTCCGCACGTCGCGCCTGCCGATCAAGGTGAAGCTCACCGCCGATGGCGTGGTGATGAGCGCCGGGGTCCGAGGCGTGCGCATGGGGCAGGTGCAGGCCGACCTCGAGGTGGCCGGGCCCTTCCTCCGGCTGGTGCCGAAGCGGGCCACCATCGCCGGCGTGCCGGCACCGATGGCCCGTTTCTTCCGGGGCTACCTGCCGCTCCCCCCGCTGCCTCGTGGCGCCAAGCTCCGGGAGATCACCCACGGCGACGGCGAGGTCGCGGTCACCTTCGAGATCGACGAGCTCGACGAAGCGCTGACCCCCGACATCGCGCGGCGGGTGCGCCAGCTCACCCGTCTCCCGCTGCCGAGCCTGCCCGGTCGCCGCGATCGTGGCGACCGCGGCTGATTCACACCAGCCACACCAACCACACGAGAAACAGGACCATCCACCTGCCGCGCGCGCCGCTTCCGTACGCTGAACGCCACGCACTCGGAGTGGAGGGAGAACCGATGCGTCGGAGAGGACCCATCTACGGTCTCGACATCGAGACCGACACCACGATCGACGGGCTCGACCCTGCCGTCGCCCGGGTGCTCACGGTGGCTCTCGCCTGTGAGGGGTACGAGGAGACCTTCACCGGTCCCGAACCCGAGCTGCTCGTCGAGCTCGACGATCGCTTGGCTCGGCTCGAGCCGGGCGTCATCGCCACCTGGAACGGTGGCGCCTTCGACCTCCCCTTCCTCGCCGATCGCGCCTCGGTCTACGGCATGCGCCTCGGCCTCCGTCTGCAGGCCGATCCCAACATCGGCGTCCGCAACCCACTGCCCGGCCACGCCGGCGCCTACCGCGCCAGCTGGTACCGGCACAGTCACCTCGACGCCTACCGCGTGTACCGCGACGACGTCGGCCCGGCCCTTCGCATCTCCTGCTCGTTGAAGTCGATCGGTCGCTTCGTCGGGCTCTCGCCGGTCGAGGAAGATCGCACTCGCATCCACGACCTCTCCAACGAGGCCCTCCACGCCTACGCCGCCAGCGACGCCCGCCTGGCCCGCATCCTCGCCGAGCGTCGCTGGGCCACCGCCTCCCGCTGCATCGACCGCGTCGAGCAGAGCGAGCCCCGCCGGGCCGAGCGCCCCGCGCACCTGCAGGTCATCCCGGGGCACATCCCGGCCCACGGCATCCCGGCGTAGCCCCGGGCTGTCACACCGGCGCGCGACACTTCCCCTCATCGCGATCCGCGGATCGCCTCACGGTGTCGTTGCCCGGAGGTGCTCCATGTCCGCATCGCCGTCCAGCTCCCTGCTGGACATCGCCCACCTGATCGACGAGTCGCTCGTCGACGATCCCGCCGACGTGGCCTTCTACGTCGTCGACGACCCCCACGACGTCGTGCTCGGTGTGCATCGGCTGCACGACCACCCGTGCGTCGCGCTGGCCGGCCTGACGGCGGCGCCCGACTGGCGGGCCTTCGGCCTGCGGGTGCACGGCACGGCCCACTTCCTCGACGGCAGCCGCGGCCCGGAGCCGATCGCCACCACGTACCTCCTCGGTCGCGACGGCACGTCGATCTCGATCCTGCGCCGGGGGGCGGAGGTCACCGAGGACCTCACCGGTGCGCGGGGTCGCATCCCCGACCTCTGCCGCCAGATCCTCGCCTCAGCCGTGGAGGCTGCCTCCTAGCCCTGCTCCTAGGATGCGCCGATGCACGGCCAGGTGATGGGGGTGTGGTTCGGACCACGCGCCACGTTGGCCGAGGTGCGCGACGTCGACACCGGTGAGCTGATCGCCGCCGGGCACGCGCAGCACGCCGAGTTCGGTCCCCCCGCCGACGCGCTGACGTGGTGGCGGTCGGTGTCGACGGCGATGGCCCGCACGGGCATCGGCACCGTCGACGCGCTGTCGGTGGCGGGGGGCCATCCGGGGCTCGTGCTCGTCGACGGCGCCGGCGCGGTGCTGCGACCGATGCAGCCCTGGGGTGCCACGTCGGGCACCGCCGAACGGCTCCGGCAGGCCCTCGGTGCCGAGCGGTGGGCCCGCCGGGCCGGCCTGGTGCCGGAGGCCGACTCCACCGTGACCCGGCTGGCCTGGCTCCGACGGGCCGAGCCGGCGTCGTTCGCCCGCATCGGCCTGGTGCTGGCGCCCCACGAGTGGCTCACCTACCGCCTGTCGGGCCGCCCGGTCACCGACCAGGGCAGCGCCTCGCAGTCGGGTCTGTGGTCGCCCCACACCGGTCGTTGGATCCCCGACGTCCTCGAGCTCCTGGCTCCCCACGACACCGCCACGTGGGCCCGCCGCCTGCCGCAGGTCGTCGGCGCCACCGAACGGGCCGACTGGTTGGCGGCGCCGGTGTTCGAGATGCTCGGCCTGCACAGCCGGCCGCTCGTGGCGCCCGGCACCGGCGAGGCCATGGCCGTCTCGTTGGCCCTCGGCCTCGGCGTGGGGCAGGCCGGCATCGGCCTCACCGAGCACACCACCGCGCTGCTGCCGGTCGCCACCCCGATCGTGGACGCCAGCGGCGTGGTCCGCAGCCGAGCCGGCGCCGACGACGGCCACCTCGCCGTCACCTGGGAGCCGGGTGGGGCCACCCTGTTGTCGACCGTGGCCGACCTGCTCGACCTGCCGCCCGCCGAGCTCGGGCACCTGGCCCGCAGCGCGGCGGCGCCCGATCCGAGCGTGGTGATCGTGCCCGGGTCCGACCCGGACCACCGGGCCGTGCTCACCGGCCTCGGCCACCGGTCGACCCGTGGGGCGGTCGCCCGGGCCGCCTTCGACGGGATCGCCTGCGCTGCCGCGAGCGCCCTCGACGAGCTGGCTGGCGCCGGCGCGGCGTGGCACGACGACGAGCCGCTCCACCTCACGGGCCCGGCGCCGTTCCTCGAGGTGCAGGGCCGGCTGCTCGCCGACGTGGTCGGTCGGCCCGTCGTGCTGAGCCCGGGCTCGCTGGCCGCCGCTGGTGCCGCCATCCAAGCGGCCGCCGTGCTCCACGAGACGGACCCCACCGACGTCGCCGCCGCATGGGCCATGGGCGACGGCACCTGGGTCGACCCTCGCCCCGATGCCTCCGTCGACGACCGCCGGGCCGCGTACGCCGCGGCGCGTGCCCGCCACGACCAGGGCTCGCTCATCGACGACTGACTGGCGGTCAGCCGAGGGCGCCGGACTCCCTCAGCTCGGCGATGCGGGCGTCGTCGTAGCCGAGCACGTCCTTGAGCACGGCCTCGGTGTGCTGGCCGGCATCGGGGGCCTTGGTCGGCGGCGGGACATCCTCGCCCACGAGCTTGATCGGCGACGGCAGCTGGTCGTGGCCTACCAGCTCCTTCGGGATCCACGGGAGGCGGGCCTGGAACTGCGGGTCGTCGGCGAGGGTCTGGGGCGTGTTCACCGGCGCGATCGGCGTGTTGAACTCGTCGCCGAAGGCCACCCACTCGGCCGTGGTCCGCTTGCGGAACTCCTCGGCGAGGATGGCCCGCAGCTCGTCGTTGCCTCGGGCGTGGTCGGCGTACTGCGAGCCGGGGTGCTGCTCGAACAGCTCCGGCCGGCCGATGCCCTTGCAGAAGTTCTCCCAGAACTCCCGCTCGGACGACTGGAAGAGGATGTGGCCGTCGCTCGACTCGTAGAACTGGTAGCGCACGCCGTCACGCATGCCGCCGGTGCCCGGGGCCCGTCGCTCGTAGCCGTCGGCCTTGTTCCCGGTGACCTCGCTCTCCGGACGCTCGTAGGCCTTGTAGGTCTCGCTGCGCAGCCAGTCCATCGCCGCGGCGGCGTCGGACTGGGCGATCTCGAACTGCATCGGCTCGCCGGTGGCGCGGGCCCGGGTGATGCCGGCCAGCACGCCGAGGGCGCCGAAGAGCGGCCCGGCGTGGATCCCCACCGACGGGTGCTCGGGGATGAAGCAGAACCCCTCGTCGGTGGTTTCGGGCTGCACCAGGCCGGCCCACACGTCGTAGGCGACGCCGTGGCTCGGCATGTCCTTGTAGGGCCCGGTCATGCCGTAGCCCGAGATGGTGCAGAACACGATGCGGGGGTTCACGGCCTTGCACGCCTCGTAGCCCACGCCCCGCTTGTCGAGCCCGCCGGGCCGCATGGCCTCGATCACGGCGTCGGCGCTCTTCACCAGCTCGAGGAAGGTGGCCTTGCCCTCCTCGGTGCGCAGGTCGATGGTGATCGACCGCTTCCCGCGGCTGATGTGGAGGTGCATCAGCGACACGCCCTCGACGATGGGCCACGTCATCTGCCGGATGTAGTCGCCCGACGGCGGCTCCACCTTGATGACGTCGGCGCCGAGGTCGGCCAGCGTGGTGGTGATGGCGCCGGGTCCGAGCATCGAGCACTCGATGATCCGGACGCTCTCGAGGGGCTTGGTCATGCGGGTTCCTCCGGACGGGCGAGAGCGGTGCCCTCGCCGGGGGTCATCAGCTCTTCGCGCCAGCGCGTGCAGTACTCCCGGGCCACCGTCGGCCAGGGGTCGCCGTCGCGGAGCAGGGCGGTGTGTGCGGCGACGGTGGTGGCCCACACCGTGCACACCTCGGTGTCGGTGAAGATCGAGTCGTAGAGGCCCACCAGCGCGATCCCCCGCTCGGCCATGGCCGGCACCCGCTCCGCGAGCGTGCGGGCCAGGTACTCGGGCCCGGCACCGGGCCGGACCTCCGACAGCTCGTGCACGAACCACGAGCCGCCCACGCCGTCGGCGGCGAGGGTGGTCCTCGTCGGGCACCCCGGCGCGCCGCGCAGCACCCGATCGAAGCCACCGGTGCGACGCTTGTAGGCCTCGTCCCACCACTCAGCCAACTCGGCGTTGTCGCGCTTGGCCACGTTGGTGCGCTGCGCCAGGCGGGCCCACCCGTCCCACCCGTCGATCTCCCAGATGTTGACCACCTGCGGCCACCGCCCCGTGGTGCCGACGACCTCCCAGGTGCCGACCAGGTCGAGGCCCCCGGCGGCGGCGCCACCGGCGTCGAAGTCGCGGGTGTGGGCCATGTAGGCGGCGCCGCCCCGGCCCACGATGTCGATGACCTCGTGGAGGAAGAGCGGGGGCTCCGCCGGATCTGCCATGGCGGCGACGATGATGGCACACTGTCTGACGCCCCGTCAGAAACGCGACCGGAGCGACTGCGCCCGATGGATCTGAGCTTCACGACCGACCAGGAGGCGCTCCGGGAGGCCGTGCAGCGCCTCTACGCGAAGGCGTCGCACCCCGAGCGGGTGCGGGAGGTCGAGGCCCTCGGGTTCGACCCCGCACTCTGGGATCAGGTGGTCGCCATGGGCCTCCCGGCCATGGCCGTTCCGGAGGCCGCCGGCGGCGCGTCGGCGTCGCTCACCGACCTGGCCGTGGCCGTCGAGGTCCACGGCGCCCACATGGGATCGGCCCCCCTCGTGGAGACCGCGGTGGTGGCCCGCCTGCTGGCCCGCCTGGCCGATGGCGGCTCGGAGCCGGCCCGCGCTGCGCTGGCCGAGGTGATCGACGGGGCTGCGGGTGCGTGCGCGCTGCGCCCTGTGGCGGGCGAC